>NZ_RAVY01000139.1:0-26341 GCF_003611625.1 Corallococcus sp. CA054B | reverse complement strand
GCGTTCGAGGGGCGGGCGTGGTCACGCGCTGCTCCGGGGCGCCGCGGCCTTGAGCACCTGGCGCACGCGCTTCTCCAGCTCCTCCGGCGTGAAGGGCTTGCCCAGGTAGCCGTTGGCGCCGGCCTCTTCCGCGTAGGCCTTGTCCTCCGGCAGGTTGCGCGCGGACACCATCAGCACCGGCACGTGCGCGATGGCGGGCGTGCGGCGGATGTGCTCGCAGACGTCGTAGCCGGACACGTCCGGCAACGTCAGGTCCAGGCACACGAGGTCCGGCTTGAGCTCGCCGCTCGCCAGGTACTCCATGGCGGCCTTGCCGTTGGGCTGCTCCACCACGTTCTTCACGCCCATCTGCTGGAGCATGTCACGCAGCATGACGCGGAACATCGGAGAGTCCTCCACGAGGAGGACGGTGAGCTGTTGGAGCTCCATCACGTCTGACGCCTTTCCTTCCCTCACCCGAACCCGTACCTGGGCACGAGGACGAGCACGCCATATGCGTACGCCATGTTGAAGAGGGCCACCCACAGGATGGCCTTCTTCATCCCCCGCCACGGATGCGCATCGCGCGCGGCCGCTCCGGGCAGCGCGATGGTGGCAACGAGGACGGACAGGAGGATGAGCTTCGCCATGGCGGGAGGCTCAGAGGATACCCGTTTTCTGGACCGTCAGTCCCAGCGTCGCGGACCACACCGCGCGGGCCGCCTCCACGTCGGGCGAGCGAGTCCAGGCCGCACGGGTGTCCACCTCCAGGGTCATCCACCGGTTCACAGTCCAACCCGCGCCCACACCGCCCACCACCTGCTGGTCTCCCACCGCCCCACCCACCGCGAAGGCGCCGCCCCCCGTCCCGGAGAACCGGAAGCGCGGACTCAGCGCCCAGGTGCCGTTCAACGTCAGGTCGGCCCGCGGGTAGACGAGCCCCGTCAGGCGGTCCACGAAGGGCGTCACCCGCGCGGCGAGCCGGCCGTTGAAGTCCGCCATCCGCGACGGCACCCGGTGGGACACCGCCAGCGTCAAATCCGGCAGCAGCTCCAGGCGCTGCGGCGGGTCCTCCAGGGGTGTGCCCCCGACCTGAAGGGTCCTCAGCCGTCGGTGACCTGAAGCGGTGGCTGACGGGGTGACCCCGGGCACGTCCGGGTCATCCGTGGGGTCCTCCTCGGTCGCGCGCACGGAGTACGCCACGCCCACGCCCATCCCGGCCTCCACCGACGTGCGCCGGTCCAGCCGGTGCGTCCAGGCGCCGGTGAGCGTCGTCACCGTGGCGCGCGCGCCCGTGGAGAAGCGCGAGTCCGTGTAGGCCAGCGTGGTGGAGAGGGTGTGCCGGGGCGCGGGGGAGTTCCCCAGGGACAGCTGCAAGCGAGGGCCGTACTGGAAGGGCACGGCCTCCTTCGCCGTGTCGTCCAGGCCGCCGCTGGCGGAGAAGCCCGCGCTGCCGGACAGCCGCCAACCCGGGCCCAGCCACACCGTCTCCGCCGCCAGCGTCGTCAGCGAGGACAGGAAGAACACCGTGTCCACGCCCTCCGGCAGCGGCTGGATGGGGGTGGCCGGCGTGTCCCCGGGCACGGCCGGGTCGTCGTCCAGGCTTCCGCCCAGGGGCAGGTTGGTGAAGAGGTTCACCTGGCCCAGCACGAACTCCTGGGTGCCGTGCAGCGTGAGCCCGCGCGAGGGACGCCAGTCCCCCAGCAGCCGCCCCACGTGCTGTACCTCGGTGCGCGGGTTGGTGGTGGCTTCCCGGAAGGAGATGCGCGGCGCGTACTGCACCTCCGCCACCGCGCTGCCGTCGTCGTACTTCAGGCCCACCGTGGGGACGATGTCCATGTCCGCCGCCACGGGGGACACGGCCGGGCCCGTGGCCTGCTGGTCCATGGAGCGCGCGCGGGTGTCCACGCGGGCCGCGGCGCCGTACGTCACGGAGGCGGAGGCCACCTCCAGCCACAGGCTCGCGAGGGCCGCGTCCAGCATCTGGCTATTCCACCACCACCACGTCGCCGGGGCGCAGGCGGAAGGCGGCCGCGCGGCCCTCGCCACGGATGATGTCCTCGTAGCGCACGCGGATGCGCGTGGGCTGCTCCGCCTGCGGGTCGTCCCGGCGCAGCACGAAGATGCGGTCGCGGTGGGCGTAGTCGGTGAAGCTGCCCGCGGCGCCCAGCGCCTGGAGCAGCGTCGCGCCCGGGTCCAGCACGTGCGCGCCCACGTTGGCCACTTCCCCCAGCATCGTCACGGACATGGGGCGCGCTTCCTCCAGCGACACCGTGACGACGGGGTGGTTGATGAAGTCCTTGAGCCGCGTCTGGATCTGCTGTGCAAGCAAAGCCGGCGAGTGGCCCGCGGCCTCCACGTCGTCCAGGAAGGTGAGGCTGATGTGGCCGTCCTCGCGCACCTTGGCGCGCGTGGTGAGCGCCTCCTGGCCGAAGACCTTCACGTTGAGCACGTCGCCGGGGACGATGCGGTAGGCCGCGTCCGACTCCGTGGGCTTCTCCTGGTAGTCGTTCACCCAGGTGTACTTGCCCAGGCCGCTGCACGCGGGAGCCAGGAGCAGCAGCCCGGCGCACGCGAGCGCGCGGGAGACGGGACCGCGGAATCGGGACGGACGGGAAGGCATGGCGCTGGAGTTTCTCACGCGGCGGGGGCGGCCGGCACGGCCACCTCCGAACCATTACCACCGCGCTGCTTCGCCATGCGCACGACCTGCATCAGCTCCGCGGGGCGCACGGCGCCGGTGCCCAGCACGCCCGCCACGTAGGCCGTGGCCGTCAGCCCCAGCCGGGGCCACGCCTGCATGCCCGCTCCGGACAGCACCCGGTCCAGGACCACGCAGCCCACGCACACCGCGGCCGTCTTGGCCACCATGACGAGGGAGCGCCGGTCGAAGGAGTTCCTGCCCATGCGGCTGAGGAAGAGCACCGTGACGATGACCTCCGTGAGGAACATGGAGAGCGCCGTGGCGGTGGCGCCGCCGGACGGGCCAATGCGCCCGAACAGCCACGGGATGAGCATCAGGTTGAGGATGGGGTTCACCACCGCGCCCATGGTGGCCGCCAGCGTCACCCACCACTCCTTGTTGGACATGGTGAGCCAGATGCTGCTGACCATGGTGACGTAGGCCATCACGAAGATGGGGGACAGCACGCGCAGGGGCCCCGCCGCGGGCTCGAAGCCGGGGCCGCACATCAGGCGCACCCACAGGTCCGCGCCCAGCACCATGGCCATCATCACCGGCACGGTGAACGCGAGCACGCCCTCCAGCGAGCGGCGCGTCAGGTTGGACAGCTCCTCCGGGGAGCGGGCCGCCGCGCGCGACATCATGGGCATCAGCACCCAGCCGAAGATGGGGGAGATGAGGAACGTGAGCCCCGCGATGCTGAACGCACCGCCGTACCAGCCCACCTCCTCCTTCGAAGCGAGCTTTCCGAGCAGCGTCATGTCCGTGCGCCCGTTGCACGCCAGCGCCGCCGCGGTGAGGAAGAAGGGCAGGCACGCCTTCATCACCTTCTTCGTCGCGGTCAGGTCGATGCGGAACTTCAGCCCCAGGTGCTCCTTTGCCAGCTTCCAGCTGATGAGGAGCTTCACCGCCTCCGACAGCACCATGGGCACGGCCAGCCACTGCAGGCCCACGCCGAACGCGGCCATCAGCGCCAGGCCGCCGCCCCACACAATCTTGGTGATGACGTTGGAGATGGACAGGCCCGCGACCTTGCCCTTGGAGTGCAGCAGCGCGGCCATGGACGCGTTGATGACCATGAGCGACTGGGCCACCGCGAACCACTGCACCAGGTGCTGCACCTCCGGGGGCTCGCCGGTGTGGTGGAGCACCAGCGCCAGCGCCACCATCAGGATGAGCGTCATCGCCAGGCGCAGCAGCATCGTGGTGCCAAAGAAGTCGCTCGCGTGCTCCGGGCGGACGGGGACCTCCTTGCGGATGTACGTCTCCAGGCCCAGGTTCGTGGCCACGAAGAACGTGGCGGCGAAGGCCTCCGACCAGTTGAAGTAACCGAACGCCTCCGGCCCCAGGTAGCGCGGCATCAGCGCGCGGATGCCCAGCGCGATGGCGTACGTCACCATCAGCGAGCCACCGAGCTGCAGGGTGCTGCGGACCGCGCCGCGCACTTCGTTCGCACGGGCGCCGTCGTCGGCTTCAGCGGAGGGGGAGGTCGGACTGTTCACGGTCATGGAAGACGCGGGCCTTCGGGGCTGCTGCGCACCCAAGGGGAGGAAGGCCCGCCCCATGGAAAAACGAACGGGCCCGGCGCGTCAACGCCGGGCCCGGGATCAGATGCCGGTTGCTAGCTTGCTCCGCGACCGGTGATGACGACCGGCACCGTCTGCAGGAGCAGCCGCAGGTCGCCGGTGAGGCTCCAGTGGTCGATGTACTGCATGTCCAGGTACATCCACTGCTCGAAGGAGATCTGGTTGCGGCCGGACACCTGCCAGATGCAGGTGAGACCCGGACGCACGGACAGGCGGCGGCGCTGCCACGTCTCGTACTTCGCCACCTCGCTGGGCACCGGCGGGCGCGGGCCCACGATGCTCATCTCACCGCGGAGCACGTTGAGGAACTGGGGCAGCTCGTCGATGGAGAACTTGCGGATGAAACGACCGATGCCGGTGATGCGCGGGTCGTTCTTCATCTTGAAGACGGGGCCGGTCTGCTCGTTCTGCGCGGCCAGCCGCTCCTTGAGCTCCTCCGCGTTCACCACCATGGAGCGGAACTTCAGCATGTAGAACGGCTTGCCGTGCTGCCCGGTGCGCAGCTGCTTGAAGAAGATGGGGCCGCGCGAGGTGAGCTTGATGGCCGCCGCCACCACCGCGAACAGCGGCAGGAGCGCCCACAGCGCCACCGCGGAGACGGCGATGTCGAACAGGCGCTTCATGGCCATCTGGTGCGGCTTGGGCGCCACCGCGGCGAAGTGCAGGTAGCCGTCCGCCACCGCGCGGGACTCCACCGGGCGGGCGCGGTCCAGGCGGAACGAGTGCGCCGGCAGCGCGAACGGCACGCCGAAGCGCTCCGCCAGCTTGATGGCCGCCTGCATGGACTCGCCCTGCTTGAGCGTGTTGCCCGCGATGTAGACCTCGCTGACGGGCAGCGTGCGCAGCAGGCGCTCCAGCTCGTCCGCGGGCCCCAGCACGTCCGCCGGCAGGCTGTCGCCGGAGGCGTGGTCCTCCGGGAAGCGCACGTAGCCCAGGATCTTGTGACGGCCGCGCTTGAGCAGGTCCTCGCCCGTGTAGCGGCCCATGGCGCCGGTGCCCACGATGAGCACCTCCTCCGTGGGGGCCTCCTGCGAGGCCACCTGGCGGAAGACGCCCAGCCGCAGGAGCAGCGCCACCGGCCAGAAGATGAAGAGCAGCGGCGCCAGGCCCACGTGGGCCGACAGGGGCATCGCCAGCTCCAGCACCGCCTGGATGGTCACCACCGCCAGCGTGGTGACGGACACCAGCGCCACGTGGTCCAGCTTGCTGCGCTCGGCGAAGCGCGAGTCATACAGGCACAGCGCCGTGCCCGTGATGAGCCACACCAGCACCGCCGTCACCACCATGCTGGGCAGCTCCCAGCTCATGGGGACCGTCAGCCCGCCGCGCATATAGGCGGCGCCCAGCAGCACCGCCACCAGCAGCGCCACATCCACGGTGAGGTTCAGCTTCGCCGCGAAGCCAGGCGCCAGGCGCGGCGGATCGGTGACCTCGGCCGCGGCCGTCACCCCCGTCGCCTCGGATGCCTTGACCTCGGCGCTTGCAGTCGCACTGCTCATCGTGTCCACCCCCCTCTGCTCACGTTCAGCTCTCGCAGAGGATACCGTCTAGACTAGAAAAGTTTAACCAGGAGGAAATGCAAGACTGCCAAATACTGCGTCGCGGCGCAACCACTGCTCAGCAAGAAAGACATGACAACAGGTGAAAACTTGGAGACCCATCCCGGCTGTCGGGTGTGAGTTCCCTTGCGTGGACAGTGAACTCTGGCGGGGTCATTGGATCCCACCTGGGCTCCCATGTGACCCGGTGCTGCCGCCGACTGCATGTACGATGCCGGTCTGACAGTGGGAGGCGTGTCCCTTCACCGGGCTGGGTCATGGCGGAAGTCATGAGGAAATCCCGAGGGTTGGGGTTGCGGCTCCAGGCGGTCTGTCGCGGTGTAGACGTTGCAGCGGCCGTTCCTTGAGAACGCGGCGAGCGTCACGCCAGCACGCAGGGCCAGGTCGATGGCCAGGGAGCTGGCGGCGGACACGCTGACCACGACGGGGATGCGGGCGCGGGCGGCTTTCTGGACGATTTCGAAGCTGGCGCGGCCGCTGACCGCGAGGACCGTGGGTGCGGCGGGGAAGGGCGGTGTGGGCAACCGGCGCGGGGAGCGCACCGCGCCGGCCAGGACCAGGGCACCCACCACCTTGTCCACGGCGTTGTGGCGGCCCACGTCCTCGTGGGCGGCGAGCAGCGCGCCGTGGGCGTCCAGCGCGGCGGCGGCGTGCACGCCACCGGTGAGCTCGAACGTGTGCTGGATGGCGCGCAGGCGTTCGGTGGCGAGGGCCACGGTGCGGGCGGAGAGGACGGGCCCCGGGGCGACGCTTTCGCAGGTGGCCATCAGGTCGTCCACGTCGCGGCGGCCGCACACGCCGCAGGCGGAGGTGGTCAGGGTGCCGCGGCGGGTGGCCTCCACGCGCTCCAGGTCGAGCACGGCACCGGCGGCGGGGACGACCTCCAGCACGTTTCCGTACCCTTCCTCGCCGGGGTGGCCGCAGTGGAAGAGGCTGCCCAGGTCGTCGCCGTCCTCCAGGATGCCTTCGGCGAAGAGGAAGCCCACCGCGAGCTCGCGATCATGACCGGGGGTCCGCATGGTGGTGGCGACGGGGTCGCCATTCACGCGGATCTCCAGGGGCTCCTCCACTGCCACGCGGTCATCCTCGGCCGCACGGAGTGTGTCTCCGTCGAAGCGGCGCACGGCGCGGTGGGTGACGCCGCGCGGTTCCGGGCGGAAGACCTTCGGCGGCGCGGATTGATCACGCAGCCACGCGGTGAGGAAGTCCGCGACCGCATGGACGGTGGCCGGCACGCGCGGGCGCGAGTCCACGGTGGACGGAAGCGCGGGCGCGTCCGTCACCAGGGCGAGCACGTCGGGGCGGGAAGCCGCGAGCGGGGCTTCCAGGCCCTCGCGCCACACCTCCAGCTTCGGGAGGGGGCCGTCCTTCCAGCCCTCCACGAGCACCAGGTCCACGCGGTCCGCGTCGCGCGCGAGGAGCGAGGGGGACAGGGGCTGCCGGGTGGTGAGCTGCGTGCCGTCCGGCGTGGCGAAGCCGGTGAGGACCGCGCCCGCGGCGTCCAGGCGCGCGGTGTCGCTGCCCGGGCGTTGGAGCGGGTGCGCATCCGAGGAGTGCTTCACGTACGCGACGCGCAGGCCGCGCGAGGCCAGCTCCGGCAGCAGGCGCTCCAGGAGCGTCGTCTTGCCGGCGCCGGAGTGGCCGATGAGGGCGAGCGCGGGAGCCAGCTTCACGCGGTCTCCACGGCGTGGAAGTCCGGCGAGTCGAAGTGCTGCACGTCCACGGAGTCGCCCTGGGCGAAGTCGGCGCGGCCGGCGGGGAGCACGGCCCAGCCCCGGGCCGCCACGTTCTGGAGGATCTGTCCGGCGCCCTGGGGACGCAGGCGGGCCCACGGTTCGGCGCTGTCCTCGCGCGCCTCGAGCGCCGCGACGGTGACCAGGTAGGTGAGGCCGGCCTGCTTGTGGCGGGGTTCGGAGAGGCGGGCGCGGGTGACGCGGCGCTGTTCGATGACGCCCTGGTGCTTGAAGAGCAGGGGCCGCGCGAACTGGTCGAAGGCGACGGTGGCGGCGCCGGGGTTGCCGGGCAGCACGACGACGGCGGTGGAGCCCAGGCGGGCCACGGCCACGGGCTTGCCGGGCTTGAGCGCGACGCCGTCCACGAGGAAGCGCGCGCCCATGCGGGTGAGGACGCGCTTCACGCAGTCCTTGTCGCCCACGGACGCGCCGCCGGTGGTGATGAGCACGTCGACCTGGGGCGCCAGCTGCTCCAGCTGCGCGTGCAGCTCCGCCTCGTCGTCGCGCGAGCGGGCCAGCTGGGTGATGTCCGCGCCGGCCTCGCGGGCCAGGGCGGCCACGAGGAGGCGGTTGCTCTCGAAGACCTGGTGGGGCGCCGCGGGCTGGCCAGGGGGGACGAGCTCATCCCCGGTGGCGATGACCGCGACGCGCGGCGCGGGGCGCACGAGCGCGGTGGCTTCGCCCAGCGACGCGAGCACGCCGAGCACGGTGGCGTCCACGCGCTGGCCCGCGGAGAACAGCGGCGTGCCGGGCATCACCTCTTCGCCGGCGCGGCGCAGGTCATGGCCGGGGGCGACGGAGACGAAGAGGTCCACGTGGGTGCCGTCGTCGGTGGGGCGCGCGGCCTCCTGGCGGACGACGGCGTCGGCGCCGGGGGAGAGCGGGGCGCCGGTGAAGATGCGCGCGGCCTCGCCGGGCTGGAGGGCGCGGCGCGGGAGGTGGCCGGCGTAGACGGTGTCGACGATGCGCAGGCGCGCGGGGCGGTCGCGGTTGGCGCCCCGGGTCTCCTCGGCGCGCACGGCCCACCCGTCCATGGCGGAGTTGTCGCAGCCGGGCAGCGCGCGTGACGCGACGATGCCAGCGGCGAGGAACCGGCCATGGGCTTCCATCAAGGGAAGACGGGCGGGTGCCGCGGGCACGATGGCATCGAGCGCGGCCAGTCGCGCGGCGGGGAGGGGAGTCAGCGGCATGCGTCGGGGAGGGGAAGCCGGACTCTACGACGGGGTGCGCGTGCCTTGTCCACGGGGGGCATGGGATGAGCGGTTGCTCCCTCCCTCTGGGGCTTGGCGAAATCCGCGAGATGAAGCGTTTTCTGGGTGGATGAGAGGTGTGTAGGGTCGGCGGACATGGACGGATCCGCGACCTTTCCCGACGTGACGCTGGCCATCCTGGCAGGGGGGCAGGGGACCCGGTTGGGGGGCGTGGCCAAGGGGCTGCTGAGCGTGGAGGGGCTCACAACCTTGGAACGGCTGCGGGCGTTCGGGTCGCATTTCGCGGACACGGTGTTGGTGGCGAATGTTTCGCAGCCGTACGACCGCTTTGGGATCCGCACGGTGGCGGACGCCGTGAAGGGCAAGGGATCGCCGGGAGGGGTCCATGCGGCCCTGGGGGCGGCCCACACGCCGTGGGTGTTCGCGGTGGCGTGCGACATGCCGTTCGTGACGGAGGCCGCGGCGCGGGTGGTGCTGGACGCGCGGAGTGGGGACGTGGATGCGGTGTGCATCGAGCGGGACGGACGGTGGGAGCCGTTGTTCGCGGCCTATCGTACGGAGCTGGTGTCACGCTGGGGTGAAGCGTTGGTGGAGGATCCGTCGCTGCGGCGGGTGCTGATGCGGTTCCGAACGCGGACCTTGCCCGTGGACGCATTGCGCGCGGTGGATCCGGAGCTGCGCGCCCTGGCGAACGTGAACACGCCGGAGGATCTGGTTCGCTATGGCGTCACGTTGCCGCAGCGGTGAGTCCGGGACGTGGGCGCGCGGGGCAGGTTGACGGGGAAGGGGGAAGGATGGAGCCTTTCAGGATGACCCGGGACTGGAACTCGCTGATTCGCTACGCCCTGGAGGGCGCGGAGGGAGAGCCCTTCCTGCGCCTGCTCAAGGAGCGGCTGCGGACCGGGAGTCAGGTCGTCAGCGTGCGGCTGGAGAATGCCGGGGGGAAGCCGGAGTACGTCCTCATCCTGTCGCTGCACAAGCAGCTGTCGGAGATGCGGGTTCCCCACTCGGAGGGGTTCACGAGCTGGTCGTTCGACACGGGAACGCGGATGTCGGACGAGCAGCAGGAGCAGACGCGGTTCGTGCTGCTGCTGGGTGAACGTCTTGCTGCGCTCGCCAGTGACGTGGGGCCGGACGTGCTGATGGCGCTGTTGTCGAACCACCTGCCTGCGCTGGGGGCGCCGCGTGCCAGTGAGGCCGCGCGGCATCTGCGGACCTCGCGGCATGTGGACAGCGCCGTGCGGCGGGCGGCGGAGAAGTTGGACTTCCTCTTGGTGGGACTGGCTCGCGCGCTGGGCCGCTCGCTCAAGTACGACGAGGCTACGACCGGGCGGATTTTGGATGGTGCGCTGGCGCAGTGGATTTCCCAGACGCCACGGACACTGGGCCTGGATGCCCAGGTGCCGCACCCGTCGTAGCGTTCACCAGCGCTTCACTTGCTCGACGAAGGCCTGGAAGCTGGGGCGCGCTGAGAGTCGCGTGATGGCGTCTGGCTGACTGAGCCATTTCAGCGCCATGCCCTTCATGACCTGGCTGGACGGCTGCGGCTTGCCGTAGCAGTCCTTCTTCAGGACCGGGCGGCTGTAGCGCTGCTCGGGAGATGGCTCGCTGAACTCATGGCCTTTGGCGATGAGGATCCAGGTCTCAAGCGTCTGGACGGGCACGACCACGCAAGAATGATAGGGATCCTCGCGCCAGTTCGTGGGGATGGTGTTGTGCAGCCAGCACACGCGGCAGCCGCCAGCATTCGCGCATTCCTGGGCGGTGTCGTGTAACGGGTGATGGGGAAGCCCGTGCGTGCTCCCACCGTCGTTGTCGATGGCGATGAGCGCGTGGCGGACGCCCTGCTGCGCCGCCGTGTTGAGGTACAGGCCGGCCTGCTTCCGCACGTGCTTGCATCCGTTGAATTCGATCTCGCTCTTCCAGGCCTCAATGGGAGTGCCGAGAACCTGTTCAAGCAGGTATCGGTAGAGTTCCCCGTCGTAGGCGTGGAACTCACTGGCGATGGCGACCGTGAGCACGGGAGTTCAGAACGCGGTGCTGAAGGCGCCCGTCTCCAAGAGGTCTCCTGGCGGGGCCTGCTGGAGTGCCTCGGCCAGTTCGGGCACGTCGCTCAGCCGTCTTACGCGTGTTCCCTTATCGGAACGACGGAAGAGAAGAACGGCTTCCGGCTCGTCCCGAAATGCGTTGAGAAGGACAGTCGAGTGCGTGGCAATGATGAACTGGCAGCCACGCTCACGAACAATGTCCTTGAGGAGATCCACCAGCTCACGAAGACGTTTGGGATGAATTGCCTGCTCAGGCTCTTCGATACATAAGAATTGACCCTCTTCGGCGCTGAGCGCGTGCATGGCAAGCGCTGTGAACGCCAGCACGCCGTCGGAGACGTGCTCGGCGTCGAACTCCAGTCCGTCTTTCTGCCGGAACCAGAGACGCTGATGACCTGGCACTGGAGCCGGGCGCACCAGCACATCTTGAATCTCGGGTAGGCAGCGTGTGAGGAATCCATTGAGCATGTCCACCTTTTCGGGCTCGGCTCCTCGCCAGAGGCCGAGGACTGCCGCGAGTCCTCTACCGTCCAGGCCAATTGCAGGGCGAGGAACGACCTCAGCATCGCCGCGAAGTGCCCCCATGGAGAGCTTGATGGTCTTGCTGGAAAAGAAGGGGGTTACCAGTTGAGCAACCCGCGTTGCTTGCTCACGGGTCATGAGAGAAAACTGACGGAAGAACAGCCGAGTCTCATCGACTTCATCGTGGCCAGGGACGTGCTCGTTGACCAAGAAGTTGTCGTCACCCCGATAGAAACTCAAATCGCCCTTCGCATCCTCGAACCCTTCGGACTCGATAGGATGGTCCGACACGGGAGAGGGCCTGAGGAAGTATGAACCGGCAGCGTCTGCCCATTTGATTTCGCAGAAGTCGTTAGGCGCCCGAGGCTGATGGAAGAAGAAAGACCCTTCCTGGCTAAGTGCCGTTGGTACATCCGCCATCAGGCAGTTGCTCAGGAACCTCGCCACGCTCATGAAGTTCGACTTGCCGGAGTTGTTCGGCCCCACGAGCACCGTGATGGGCTCCAGTGGGATGGTCTGCTCCTCGCCGAAGCTCTTGAAGTTCCGGAGCGTGATGGACTCGATCATGCTCGGAACGTAGCACTCCCTACCGACGCGGTATGACTCGGTATTACTGCTCCGGCTGCGTCACCATGAAGCGTGCGTAGGGCATGCCGGCCCGTGGCGCAGAGCCCTGGCCCAGCACGGGCAACGGGAAGCTCAGGGGCTTTCCGTCCGACGCCTCCGTGTTCCCCTCCACCTGCGCGGCACCCAGGCCCTGGCGCTGTCCCTGGAACGTGGCCTGCGGATTCCTCGCGGACGTCTTGCCCGCCTGGATGACGGCGTAACGCGCGGCCACCGCGGCCACCGTGGACAGCACATCCGCGGTCACCTGCTTCCACCGTGCCCGTCCCGGCAGCACGTCCATCACCAGGCCCGCCAGGGAGCATGTTCTCGACAGCGTCCACAGCGCTCCCGATGCTCCGGTGCGCAGCGGCTTCCCCACCTCCACCACCTGCCGCGCTTCCAGCTCCACCGCCTCGCGCGTGAACAGCTCCGCCACCTTTCCCGCGATGCGGAAGCGGCGCAGCACTCGCTCCTCCGCGTCCGTGTGCGGGAACAGCGACAACAGGCTCCCGGCGCTCGCCGTCGCGGAGCTCATGAAGAACAGTGGCAGCGTGCGCCCCACCTGCTGCCACAGCGGCACCGCCGTGTTGCTCACCAGCACCGCCGTGTAGCCCGCGAGCGGCAACCCCAACACCGCGCCCATCACGCCCGCCGCGCGTCCCACTCCGCCCAGCATCCCGGGCATCCGTCGCAGCACGAACGCCGCCGTGTTCACCGCTCCCGAACCGGCCAGCACCCACGAACCCACGCTCATCGGCGACGTGGGCCGGAACACGCGCAGCATGTTCAGGAAGCGCGACGGCCGGCCCAGGTCGTGGATCAACAGCCCCGCGCTCACGATGTCCCCTGCCGTGGCCACCGCGTGACACCGCCCCGTCAACCGCTCCAGCCTCCGTCCTCCCAGATACTCCAGCGCCACCCCGAGCACGCTCGCCGCGCCCGCCACTCCGCCCACGTAGAAGTACGCCGGGACCGTCCAGATCCACAGCGGCTCCTTCAACACCGGCATGCCGTAGTAGCTCGGCGCCTCCGCGCTGTCCGGCCCGGACCGTGACGGCACCGTGGGCAGCACGTCCATCCCCTGCCGCGCGGGCTCCGGGTCCTTCACCTTCTGCTGGGAACCCTCGCCCTCCAGGATGCCCGCGCGTGTGTCGATGTTCCGCCCGTCCGCCTTGCGCTGGAGCCGATCCAACAGCGTGTCGTCGCTCATCCGCGCCCCTCCCGACCGAACGCCACCGCGCCCACCGCCACCGCCACCATGCCCACCGCGCCCATCGCCACCGAGGCCCACGAGCGCAGCGCCTTCTTCGTCGGCACCACCGGGTCGGGCGGCAGGTTGTAGACCTCTGGCTTGTCCAGCAGCAGGAAGAACGCGTTGAGCCCACCCGTGCCCGGCTGGTTCTCCGCGTCCTTCCCGTACAGGTACGCGTCCGTCATGCCCCGTTGATGCAGGTCGCGCACCCGCGACTCCGCTCTCGCGTGCAGCTCATCCAGGTCACCGTACTGGATGGACGCCGTGGGACACGCCTTCGCGCACGCGGGCGTCTGGTCGTCACCGATGCGGTCGTAACAGAGCGTGCACTTCCACGCGCGCCCGTCATCCTCGCGCCGGTCAATCACTCCAAACGGACACGCCGACACGCAGTAGCCGCAGCCGTTGCACACGTCCGGCTGCACATAGACCGTGTCGAACTCCGTGCGCACGATGGCGCCCGTGGGACACGCCTCCAGGCACCCCGCGCGCTGGCAGTGCTTGCACACGTCCGACATCATCAGCCACGAGAAGTCCCCCGCGCCCGACGTCTGCCCCTGCAACGGCACCGGCCGCTCCACGAACGCCACGTGCCGCCACGTCGATGCGCCCAGGTGCGCCGTCTGGTCGTAGGACATCCCCGTGAAGTGGAAGCCGTCGTCCGGAAGCTGGTTCCACTGCTTGCACGCGACCTCGCACGCCTTGCAGCCGATGCAGAGCGTCGTGTCCGTGAAGAACCCCTTGCGGCTCCCCATGCGCCTATCCCTTCCCCTCGGGTTCCTGCGTCTCCGAATGGTCCGTGGCCCCAGGCGGCGTCACGTCGCGCGGCACCTCCGGCACCGTCAGCGGAGGCGGCGCCGCTCCCGCCGCGGCCCTCTCCCCCGAGCGCATCCGCCCCGCCCGCAGGTCCGCCGTGAACACCTTCGACTCCTGGATGTCCACGTTCTGATCCGCGACGAACGACGTCAGCTCGTTGGCCCCCTCGCCTCGCACGCGCCCCGTGACGCCCCAGTGGTACGGCAGACCAATCTGGTGCACCTGCCGCCCCTTCATCTTCAGCGGGCGGATGCGCTCCGTGACGAGCGCCCGGCACTCCAGGTCTCCTCGCGCCGTGGCGATGGTGCACCAGTCCCCGTTGTTCAGCCCCTTCTCGCGCGCCAGCTCCGGGGAGATCTCGCAGAACATCTCCGGCTGCAATTCGCTCAGCCAGGACAGCCAGCGCGACATGCCGCCCGCGGTGTGGTGCTCGGTGAGCCGGTACGTCGTAACCACGTAGGGATAGCGCGGGTCGCCCCAGGCCCGGTGATAGGGGTTGTCCTTGCGCTTCCACTCCTCGCGCGTGGGGCTGCACTGCTGCGCGTAGAGCGGGTTGGGCACCACCGACTCCATGGGCTCGTAGTGCGTGGGCAGCGGCCCGTCCATCATCCCGCTGGGCGCGAAGAGCCAGCCCTTGCCGTCCGCCTGCAGGAGGAACGGATCATTGCCGGCGATGGTCGCCAGCCCCGTCGCGCCCTCGGGCGGCCGGTACTCCGGCGGCCGGTCCGCGATGAAGTCCGGCACGTCCTCGCCGGTCCACTTCTTCTCGCCCGCGTCCCACCACACGTAGCGCTTGCGCTCGCTCCAGGGCTTGCCGTTCGCGTCCGCCGACGCGCGGTTGTAGAGGATGCGCCGGTTGGACGGCCACGCCCACCCCCACTCGGGCGCCACCCACGTCTGCTGCTGCCCCGGCTTGCGCCGCGCCGTCTGGTTGACGCCGTCCTTGAAGCAACCCGAGTAGATCCAACAGCCGCACACCGTGGAGCCGTCGTCCTTCAGCGCCGTGAAGCCATCCACCGGCTTCCCATCCGCCACCGTGTAGCCGTTGATCTCCTTCAGCACCGCCTCCGCGGAGGGCTCCGCGTGCGGTCCGTGCGTGGGGTAGTCCCACGTCAAATCCAGGAGCGGCGCGTCCTTCGGGTCCGTGGAGCCCGCGTAGAGTTCCCGCAGCTTGCGCCCCAGGTGCCAGGTGAAGTGCAGCTCGCTGCGGGTGTCCCCCGCCGGCTCCACCGCCTTGTGATGCCATTGCAGCAGCCGCTGCGTGTTGGTGAAGGTGCCGTCCTTCTCCGTGTGCGCGGCGGCCGGGAAGAAGAACACCTCTGTCTGGATGTCCTCCGGCCGCACCTGCCCGGCCTGGATCTCCGGCGCCGTGCGCCAGAACTCCGCCGTCTCGATGAGCGTGAAGTCGCGCACCACCAGCCAGTCCAGCTGGCGCAGCCCCTTGCGCTGGAGCGCCCCGTTCATGCTGCCCACGGCGGGGTTCTCCCCCATGACGAAGTAGCCCTGGAGCTTCCCGTCCGCCATGTCCGCCACCGTCTGCATGTGCGAGTGATTGCCCGTCAGCCGGGGCAGGTGGTGGAACAGATAGTCGTTGTCCTTCGTGGCCTTGTCCCCGAACCACGCCTTGAGCAGCGACACCGCGTACTTGGGGAACTCCGACCACCAGCCGCTGCCGGACTTGTTGTTCCGGATGTAGTGCTCCAGGCCGTCCGTGGTCGCGCTCGCGCGCGGCATGGGCAGGTAGCCCGGCAGCAGGTTGTAGAGCGTGGGGATGTCCGTGGAGCCCTGGATGGACGCGTGCCCGCGCAGCGCGAGGATGCCGCCGCCGGGCCTGCCGATGTTGCCCAGCAAGAGCTGGAGGATGGCCGCCGTGCGGATGTACTGCACGCCCACCGAGTGCTGCGTCCACCCCACCGCGTAGCAGAACGCGCTGGTGCGCTCCGGGTTGGAGTTGTCACACAGCGTCTTGGCCACCTGGAGGAACAGCGCCTCGTCCACGCCGCACACCTGCGACACCACCTTCGGCGTGTAGCGGGAGAAGTGGCGCTTCAAGAGCTGGAACACGCACCGGGGATGTTGGAGCGTCTCGTCGCGGTGCTCGTCGTGCACGTCCACGCGGTGGTCATGCCCGCCGCCGCCCGCGCCCGGCTCGTCCGTCAGCTCCTTGTGGCCCGCCGCGGGGATGGCGCCCGCCGCGCCCTGGTACTGCCAGGTGTGGATGTCGTAGCGGTTGGCCTTCGGCTGGTAGCCGCTGAAGAGCCCCTCCAGGTCCTCCGTGTCCTGGAAGCCCTCGCGGATGAGCGTGGCCGCGTTGGTGTACTGCACCACGTAGTCACGGAAGTACCGCTCGTGCTCCAGCACGTAGTGGATGAGCCCGCCGAGGAACGCGATGTCCGTGCCCACGCGGATGGGCGCGTACACGTCCGCCACCGCGCTGGTGCGCGTGTAGCGCGGGTCCACGTGGATGACCTTCGCGCCCCGGGCCTTCGCCTCCATCACCCACTGGAAGCCCACCGGATGGCACTCGGCCATGTTGGACCCCTGGATGAGGATGCAGTCCGAGTGCTGCAGGTCCTGCTGGAACGTCGTGGCTCCACCGCGGCCGAACGTGATGCCCAGACCGGGCACCGTGGACGCGTGTCATATTCGAGCCTGGTTCTCCACCTGCACGACGCCCAGCGCGCTGAAGAGCTTCTTGAGGAGGTAGTTCTCCTCGTTGTCCAGCGTCGCCCCACCCAGGTGCGCCAGCCCCAGCGTCCGGTTCACCCACCGCCCTTCCGCGTCCTTCACCTCGAACGTCGCGTCGCGCGTGCGCTTCACGCGCTCGGCCACCTGGTCCATCGCCTCTTCCAGCGGGATGGGCTCCCACTCCGTGCCGCCGGGGCGGCGGTAGAGGACCTGCTGCACGCGTTGCGTTCCCGTGACCAGTTGGAAGGTCGCGGCCCCCTTGGGACACAGCCGTCCGCGCGAGATGGGGGAATGCGGGTCACCCTCGATGTCGAGGATGCGCCCGTCGCGCACGTGCACCTCCTGCCCGCAGCCCACCGCGCAGTACGGGCAGATGGACTTCACGACCGCATCAGCGCTCTTCGTGCGCGGCGCCAGCGAGCGGCTTCGCGCCGACATCGCCGTGTCGCCCAGGGCCCGGCTGTCTCCCCGCGCGAACTGCCGCAGCACGGGCCAACCCTTCATCAGGTCGCGGAACTTCAAGGCCGCTCCTCCCCTGGACGCGCACGTGGAATCCCGTCCTCAAGATGGGGACGCGCGGCGGGGTGGACCAGTGCCGTGGGTCCAGTGCCCACGTCCGGCAGCGGACGCGAAAGCAGGCGGGCAGGCACGGAAATGCGCGGCGCCCGAAATCAGGGTGGGGGGTTCGAGCCGTTATTTCTCCACGGCGCCAACGCCTCTTCCTGCTCCTCCCTCCCCCGTGGGCCCCAGGGCCTTTTCGGCGGAGCAGGCAGACCCACAGCGACGTGTCGGCCGGACACGTAGCGGAGAGCGAGTGGAGAACCTGCATGACGGACAGTGCCCCTCTCATCCTGTTGATCGAGGACGAGGAAGACCTCCGGGAAGCAGTCGCGACGCTGTTGGAGATGGAGGGCTATCGCGTCGCCCAGTGCGTCCACGGCGTGGATGCCTGGGACTGGCTGAAGTCCCATCCCCGTCCGGGACTGGTGCTGCTGGACCTGATGATGCCGGTGATGGACGGACAGGCCTTCCTCGCGCGGCTGTCACGGGAGCGCATGTTGGAAGGCGTGCCCATCATCGTGCTGTCCGGCAGCCCCTTCCATCCACCGGGCGCGGTGGCCTACCTGCGCAAGCCGGTGTCGGTGGGGGCCCTGATGGAGGTGGTGCGCCACTTCCTTCCTTCATCCGGGGAAGGCTCGGAAGGACCTCACACGTCGTGAAACATGTGTCGCATGGCGCGGCGCGTGCGCATCGAGGACTCGCGATGGGAGGGGACCTGTGGAATCCTCGCGCCCCGTCAGGTCCCCCGCCTGGTCCATTCCCCCCTCATTCAAAGGACGGCGCAGATGCCGGCTGGCATGCTGAATCTACCCGAGGACGTCGCTCGTGACCTGGAAGCCCGCCTGGCCGCGACGACACCGGAGGATACGAGCCGGGGCCTGTTCTTCCTGGGCGTGTTGGACGCGGTGCGCTTCCTGGGCGGAGCGGACGCGGTGAAGCGCTGTCTGGATCTGGTGGGTGAGACCACGGACTTCATCCCCATGCAGACCTATCCGTTCCCGCGCTTCCTGCGGCTGTCCTACGTGGCGGCGGAGCAGCTCTCGCCGCTCGTCGGCGGTCATGCGGCGGCGCAGCGGCAGATTGGCACGCAGGCGATGGTGGACTTCCTCAACTCCATGTTCGCGCGCGACTTCGTGCAGCAGACGGGGGGCGACCCCAGGCGGCTCCTGGAGCTGATGCACTCCGGCTACCGCACGGCGCTGAACTTCGGCGAGCGCTCCGTGGAGTGGCTGGGCCCCAAGGCGGGCCGGGTCATCATGAAGCGCTCACTGATGCCGGTGCCCTACAACGAGGGCATCATCCAGTCCGCGCTGGAAGTGGCGGGCGTGCAGGACGTGCAGGTGCGCGGGCAGGCCCAGTCGCTGGTGGACGCCATCTACGACGTCAGCTGGTCGTAAGGCGCACGCGGCCCGCTCTCCCGTCTGGAGGGCGGACAGGCGAGCGGGCGGGCGCGCGGAGGATTCCGGGGGCTTGCCTCGTGCGAAGCCCGGCCGGAAGGCCCACCTCAGGGCGGGGAGGGGCGAAAGCGCATGGCGCGTCACGAGGACTTGAGGGGACAGGTGGCCATCGTCACGGGCGCGTCGAGCGGCGTGGGCTGGCAGTCCGCGCTGCGGCTGGCGGAGGCCGGCGTGCGGCTGTGCGTCACCGCTCGGCGCCAGGCGGCCCTGGAGCGGCTGCGCGTGGAGGTGCTCCAGCGCGGCGGCGAGTGCCTGGTGAGTGACGGCGACGTCACGGTGGCCGAGGACGTGGAGCGCGTGGTGCGCGAGTGCGTGGCGCACTACGGCCGCGTGGACATCCTGGTGAACGCCGCGGCGGTGCAGTCCTACGGCTACTTCGACCAGCTGCCCTGGGAGCACATCACGCGCGTGTTCGACGTGTCGTGCTTCGGCTACTTCCGCTTCGCGCGCGCGGTGCTGCCGCACTTCCGCAAGCAGGGCCACGGCCACCTGCTCAACGTGCAGTCCATGCTGGCCGCGGGGTCCGCGCCGCTGCTGTCCGCGTACGCCTCCGCGAAGCACGCGACGCTGGGGTGGGCGCAGTCCCTGGAGCTGGAGCTGGCCGGCACGGGCATCCACGTGTCCAACGTGATGGTGCCGTCCGTGTCCACGCCCATGTTCGACCACGCGCCCACGATGCTGGGGCGGAGGCCCGTGCCGGTGCCGCCCACGTACGACGTGGACCTGGTGGCCCGCGCGGTGGTGCGGCTGGCGAAGCGGCCGGGCCGCACGTCGGTGCCGGCGTTCCTCCAGGGGCGGTTGATGCTGTGGCTCAACGGCCTGGCGCCGTCCGTGGGCAAGGCGGTGCTCTCCCGCTTCGGCGTCCAGATGCAGACGACGGACCTGCCGCTGGACAGGCCCGTGGGCAACCTCTTCACCCCCGTGGAGGAAGGTGTGGGCCCCCGGGGCAGCGTGCCGCCGACGCCCGCGTGGAAGCGCTTCACCGCGACGCTGGGCCTGGCCGCGCTCACGGGCGGGGTCGTGGGCGGCGCGGTGCTGGGCGCGCGCGGCCTGCTGCGCGCGGCGCGCTGAAGCGACGGCGCCACCCGACGGCACCGGCGCCGAGGGGGCCGCGATCAGGATGTCTCCCGTTCGCGGCGCTGATGGTGGGGTGTCAACGAAGTGTTGGGTGGGTCAGAAAACATCCTCGCGTTACGGCGCTCTTTGGCTAGAAGGGGCCCCGCAAGCGCTCCGGGTAGGGTCGGCCGGGCGCCAACGAGGGGAGAAACATCGATGCGTGGAAGCAACAAGTGGACGGGCCTGGCGCTGGTGGCGGGCCTCGCGGTGTCGGCGCAGGCGGTGGCGGCGGAGCAGCCGGACCTGAACGCGGACCCGGGCCGGTCGTCGTCGTTCGGCCAGGCGGGCCAGATGGTCATCAGCCAGGACCTCAACGGCTTCCTGGGCTACAACACCGCCTCTGAAGTGTTCCTGATCCGCCTGGAGCCGTCCGCGGATTACTTCCTCCAGCAGAACCTGTCGGTGGGCGCGTCCGCGCTGGTGGCCTTCGGCTTCGGTGACAGCACCGTCGTGGGCCTGGGCGTGATGGGCCGCGTGGGCTACCACCTGCCGCTGGGCGAGCGCGTGTCGCTCTGGCCCAAGGCGGGCTTCGGCGTGCAGTTCGCCCACGTGCCGGGCGCCAGCGACGTGAACTTCGTCCTGGATTTCAACGCCCCCGTCCTGTTCCACCTCACGCCGCACTTCTTCATCGGCGCGGGTCCGCAGGTGCGCGCGCTCATCAGCCAGGACGTGGGCAGCCTGGGCTCGGAGCAGGGCTACTTCGCCGGCAACGACGTGACGCTGGGCATCACCACCACGGTCGGCGGCTACTTCTAGCCTCGGGCCTTCCCCGGCACTCCGGGCTTCGTGCCCGGGTGTCGGGGAGCGCAGGACCCGTGACGTAGGACGTCGTGTATTGACGTCACGGGTTGGATGTGTTGGGTTGGAGGGTGCCATGTCCGTGCTTCCGTTCGCCTCTCGGCTGCCCGCGTTCGCCCCCCTGCATCCGCTGGGGAGGGGCCCGCTGGGTGAGTGGGTGTCCCTGGTGTGGCCGCTGGAGCAGGACGCTCCGGACGCGCGCCCGCTGGTGGTGAAGACGTTCCTGTTGGCGTCGGGCCTGGCGCCGGAGACGCGGCAGCCGCTGGAGGAGGCGCTGACGCGGGCGGTGCCGCTGCGGCATCCGGGCATCGCGAGGCTCCACGGCTTCCAGGTGGACGTGCGCGACACGCTGACGGTGGTGTCGGACTACGTCCCGGGCTGTTCGCTGGCCACGGCGCGCCGGCGGGTGCTGGGGCGGGGTGGACGGCCTTCGGAAGCGTTCGTGTGTCACGTGGGCGCGGAGGTGGCGGGAGCGCTGCAGGCCGCGCATGGCGCGCGCGTGGTGCACGGGGACGTGCATGCGCACCGCATCCGCGTGGGGCCTCGGGGCGAGGTGACGCTGACGGACTTCGGGCTCAGGCCCGCGCGTCCGCTGCTGCGCCGGTTCACGTCGCCGTCGCGGCCGGACGTGGTGGAGCTGCCCGTGTGCGAGGACGCGGCGGGCTCGCCGGCGGAGGCGCGGGAGGACCTGCGCGCGCTGGGGCGGGTGTTGCTGGGGCTGGTCTCCGGGAACACGGTGGTTCCGGAGGACGCGGCCGGAGTGGACGCGGCGCTGGGTGGGGTGTCGCCCGCGCTGCGGGACGTGCTGCGCGGGATGCTTCTGGAGGCGCGAGGGGCGGATTCCGCCGCGGGGCTCCAGGCGGCGCTGCGCGACTGCATGGGGCGCGGCGTGGAGTGCCATGGGCCGGAGTCGGTGGTGCGCGAGCTGGCGGCGCTGCCGGGCTCGGGGCCGCTGTCGCCGGTGGACGTGTACGTGGGCGCGGCGTCGGTGATGACGGCCTCCGTGTCCATGCGCGGGCGCACGCTGCCGTCCTGATGCGCGGGGCCTCTGGCTTCGCGCCGAGGCGCTGAGCGAAGGGGTGTGCGCGGGCGATTGCGCTGTCCTGGACGTAGAGCGCCTAACGACAATCCCTCTGAGGGGCGTCTCGTCTCTGGGATGATGCTCAACGCTTGTTGGGCGCTCTACGCCTGGTTGTCGTCGCCAATCACGCCGCTGGTCCACGCACGGGTGTGGTTCGTGCCCCGCCAACGAGCGTTCCTCCCTTCTTGGGAAGGGGTGAACCGGAAGACGAAGCAGGGAGAACCCGCCTTGTTTGTGATGGGGCGGGCCGACTTGATCTTGCCGCCGAAGTAGGAGCGGTCGGCCTTCGTCCTGTGCAGGAAGAGCATTCCCCCGATAAGCGCTGTGGCGTCGGCTGCCGTGACGAACCAATTACCGCTGTCATAGTCGCCGTCGTCAGTGACTCGGTGGAGGTGATCGTCCTCCTTGCAGATGAAGTGGATGGATGACATGGGCCAGAGCATAGGCCGGATGGAATTCTTGTTGCGGACGAGGGCCAAGATAGGTGGTGGGCCTGGAGGGCCTTGGGTGTAGAGGGCCTAAGTAGGTCGCCAAATGTTCCTGAACAAACTCAGAGCAGAGCAGTAACAGAGCAGGTGCTGCATTCGTCTCGGAACTTGTGGCTACCCACTTAGAGGAACTCGTCCACGATGAAGACGCCCCCGACGGAGAACTCAAGAACGGCTGTTCCAGGTAACGAATCGGGACGCTTCCGGAGCTGGTTCATCGCCGTCCGTGCCACCGCGCAGATGGGCACCCGCTGTGCGGCACCCGGCGGACGTGCCTCGTAATAGCGGATGACCGCCTGTGGCCCGCTCGTCCAGACGTACCCATAAAGGCGCGTCGGTGACTCCAGCGTTCCCAGGTCATCGAGCAACACGCTCTCCACACGACCCTCGTACAGGGTGATGGGCCGTGCATCCATCTGGTTCGCGTCGAGTTCGGCGGTCGCACCATCCCCCACGCCCAATCGCAGATAGCGCATCGCCTTGAGCGCTTCTTCCGGGCACTTCTCAGGCCCAGGGGTTCCATCGGGCCGCAGGCTCACCCGCCCTGTCGCGGAACCAGCGCAACCCACGATCAGGACGGCGAGGATGAGACCGCACGCGAAATCAAGCGTCCTGGAAACCATCCTGCGGCTCTTACTCACGCACAAGACGAGGGTCCAGAACCACATAGCCATGGCGGAGGCCGTCATACCGGTAGATCTCCAGCATCAGGGTCTCCAGATGCCCTTTGGCATCGAGGAAGGCGCTCCGATCCACCACGAAGGCAAAGGTGCCCGACTGCCCCGCTGTGAGCAGAGCGTGTTCGGAACGGACAGCCACCGTTCGCGGCTCCTGGCTCTTCAGCGAGGACAACTTCGCCCGGACCATCCGCCACGGACGATCCTCGCTCTGGTTCTTCACGGCGATCGTGACAGCAGCCTTGCCCTTGCCCGAGTAGAGCTTCATCGAAAGCTCGGAGTCCGCCTCAACGGCGCTCCAAGACTTGAACAACCGGAAGGGCGTCTGCGCTCCGGCTCCTGAAACCAGCAGCGCCGCCAGCGCGTGGTCCGCGGAGGTCTCCTCCTCACGCAACCGCGCGTTCTCCTGCTCCAACTCATTCTTCGCCCTGAGCGTGTGCGTCAGAACGGAAACCAGGGACCGATAGCTCTCCCGGTCCTTGAAGACGTCCACCTGCTGATCCGTCCAGCCGCCCTCCTTCGCAAAAGGCGGCCGCAGCAGGAACGACATCGCGGTCCCATCCGCGAGCGTCACGAGCAGGGGGACGCTTTCATCCGGCCCCAGGGCCCGAAGGGGCTCGATCAGCACGCGCTTCTCCGAGACCACCAGCGGCTCGAAGCGCCCCTCCCACCCGAGCAGCTTCGTCTTCAGCGGGTCGCAGGGTTGCTCGAACCGGAGCACCGTGACGATCTGCCCCGACACGTGGATGCGATGGGCCGCGTCGTCCGGATGCTCCGACAGCACCAGGGCCCGGACCTGCGCCTTCTCTCGCGGTCCCGCCAGGGCAGGCGTGACAACGAGGGCGAACAAGACAACGAACCAGCCAAGTAGGGCGCTTCGCATCGAACCTGGATCTTACCCAAGCCACTCGTTCCACGCCAAACTTCCAGACTGGGCACATATGCACCGGACGACTTCCACGAACATGCAGCGGCAGTTGGCCGAACTCTCCGCTCGTCCCTTCCCCAATCCTCCGGCCACGCCCGCCCAGTTCGCCGATTTCGAGCTGCGCGTCGGCTGAAAGCTCGATGAGGACCTGCGCGCCTTCTACCTGCACTGCGATGGTGCGACCCTCTTCAAGCCGTCTCGCGCGTCAGGTGATGGTAGACGATCACGGAGTGCCCTGTGCCAATGAGAGCACCCATCTCATCGAGAAGTACGTGGCGTCGCGACGCTTGGCGCTCGTTCTTGCTCCCTGGTTCGGCAAGGCCATTGTCCGGGTCGAGAAATACAAGCTGGGCACTGGTCACCAAGGAAAGCGCTGCAATCTCCCCCTTGCGCCGGTGGGTAGTGTGCAGGTTTCTCTTTGGCTGTCTCCGCCGTTTCCGGCTTCGTGCCAGTTTGAGCGAACGAACACGCCGTCTCCGGCTTCTGATGCACCTCGGGGACCATCGCAAGTCAGCAGAGAGACTTGCAGGTCGGTGGGTTCACTCGTTCCAGGCCGAGTCCTATTCACTTCAACTCCCTCGTTTCGAGTTCCGACACCTCTTCCGGGGCATTTCCCTGGGCCCTCTGGCTCACCAGGAGCGCCTGAGAAGCGTTGAGCCTCGTCCCCAGAGAAGCGACGTCTCTCTGAGGGATTCATATTAGGCGTTCTTCGGCGCGTGACGACGTCGTGCATCGGCACTCGCTCGCGAGCACCGGGCATCGCGTGCTGTACGGGTGTCTGGCATCCCTGTGGACTGGCGGACGTCGTGCGTCCAGGCCGTGTGAAACGCGACGGGACGTGAACGGGAGGCTGGTGGTCGCCGTAAGGCCACGCCCACAGTCGCGTCCGTCTCTGGCGGCCAGGCCCGCGGAGGCATCCACGCTGGGGGGAAGGCCATGGCTCCGCTGTTCCGCCCGGGGACCGACTCGGTGCTGCGGGCGTTCATCGCCCTGGCCCTGGGTGTGCCCGCGGTGGCTCTGGCGGGCCTGCTGCTCCTCGCGCGCAACCCGCTGGGTCGGGGCTCGTTCACGCCTCGCGAGCAGCCGCTCCCGTTCGACCACCGCCACCACGTGGGCGACGAGGGCATCCCCTGCGGCTACTGCCATGAGGGCGCGTGGCGCTCGCCGGTGGCGGGAGTGCCGCCCACGCAGCGCTGCCTGGGGTGCCATGCGCAGGTGTGGAACGGGAGCGCCCGGCTGGAGCCGGTACGCGCCAGCGGCTTCGACGGCACGGCGCTTCCGTGGAACCGGGTGCACGCGCTGCCGGACTACGTCTGGTTCAGCCATCAAATCCACGTGAACAAGGGCGTGGGCTGCGTCACCTGCCACGGCCGCGTGGACACCATGCCGGCGGTGCAGCAGGTGGCGCCGCTCACCATGGGCTGGTGCCTGGACTGTCACCGGGACCCGACGCCATGGCTGCGCCCCGTGTCCGAGGTCGCGAACCTCACGTGGCGTCCACCCGGAGACCCGAGGGAGATGGGCCGCGCTGTGCAGGCCGCGCTCGGTGTGTCCCCTCGCACGGATTGCAACACATGCCACTTCTGACCGACCCCGCACAAACGGATGACCGCGACGCGCCCGGCGCTGACGGGACGGAGCCGGTGCGCGCGTGGCGGAGCCTGGAGGAGTGGCACGCGGGAGGGCCCGGACGTGAAGCCCTGTCGCACGAGCATCCCCCCGGCGCGATGCTGCCGCCCGAGGGCGTGGCGCGGCGCACCTTCCTGCAGCTCGCGACGGCGTCACTGGCGGCCGCGGGCTTCAGCGGGTGCTTCCGTCAGCCGCCGGAGAAGATCCTCCCGTACTCGACGCCGCCGGAGGGACTGACGCCCGGCGTGCCGCTGCACTTCGCCACGGGGCTGGAGTGGAACGGGCGCACGGTGGGGCTGGTGGTGGAGAGCCACGAGGGACGGCCCACGAAGGTGGAGGGCAACCCGCTGCATCCGGCGAGCCTGGGCGCGGCGGGCGTCTTCGAGCAGGCGGCGCTGCTGGGGCTCTATGACCCCGCGAGAGCGAAGACCGCGCGGCTGCAAGGCGTGGAGGCCGCGTGGAGCACCGTGCGGGACGCGCTGCGGAAGCAGGCCGAGCGCGAGGACGCAGGCGCGGGGCTGCGCTTCCTGGTGGAGCCCACGAGCAGCCCGCTGGTGCAGGCGCTGTACGCGCGCATCCAGCAGCGCTTCCCGTCCGCGCGGATCATCCCCTGTGGCGTAACCCTGGCGGACGGGCGCCGCGAGGGCACGCGGTTGGCGTACGGCAGGGTGCTGGACGTGGTGCACGACGTGGGGCGCGCGGTGGTGGTGTCGGTGGACGACGACTTCCTCGCGACCACACAGCCCGGGCACCTGCGCGTGGCGCGGGACTTCGTGAACGCGCGCAAGCCGGAGGCGATGAACCGGCTGTGGGTCGCGGAGAGCACGCTGACCCTCACGGGCGGCTTCGCCGACGAGCGGCTGCGGATGCGGCCGTCGCAGGGCGTCGCGCTGATGCTCGCGCTGGCGGAGGAGGTGGGGAAG
>NZ_RAVY01000138.1:0-26425 GCF_003611625.1 Corallococcus sp. CA054B | reverse complement strand
TCTCGCGGCCGGGGGGGCGAGCTGGGCGGGACGGGCGCGCCGGGAGGACGCGAGGGCTCGGGGCATGGAGGGGCTCGTGGCTCTTGAGGAAGCGGGAATGGAGGAAACCTACATCGGAGACGGGACGGCGTGCGGGCCAACGAACCGGATCGAGCCCGTCTTCCCTGAAAGGAACGCTGGGAGCGCATTCCCACCGTGCGGTGGGCGCTCTAAGATGTTCGCCGCTTCAACCTGGACCCATCCATGCCTCCTCGCCGTCCATCACCGTCATCGCGTTCGGGCACCGGCCGTTCGGCCGGGGGCGCGACGGCGGACCGCCGACCCAAAGCCCCCGCGGGGGGCGGCTCCCGCCGCGTCTCCGCCGTGCCGGATGAAGACTGGTCCGCGCCGCTCTCCGGCGAGGACAGTCAGGACGGGGGAGATCCGGAGCTGTACGGCGACGCGGAGCCCGTTCGCTCGCGCACGGGCGAGACGCGGGTGGCCTCCATCGACGCCATGCGTCCGGAAGCGGAGGAGCCCGCCGAGGAGGAGGAGGAGGACAACTCCGAGACGACGCGCGCCGGCCCCCCGGTGCTGATGCTGGTGCTGGACGGCCCGGACAAGGGGCGCAAGAAGCGCTTCAAGGGCGTGCGCATGGTGGTGGGGCGCAGCAAGGACTGCGACTTCGCCCTGGGCGACCAGACGGTGTCCCGGCGCCACCTGGAGCTCGTCTACGGCGAGAGCGGCGTGGTGATGCGCGACCTGGGCGGCATCTCCGGCACCCAGGTGAACGACCAGAAGGTCGACGAGTGCATCCTGAAGCACGGGGATGAGATCTCCGTGGGCAAGACGCGCCTGCGCTTCGTGGACGAGGGCGAGCTCATCAAGGAGATGCGCGCCAAGGCCGAGTCCGGCGAGGCGGAGGACAAGAAGGAGAAGAAGGAGGAGAAGAAGGACCCGCGCCTGGATGAGAAGACCAACGCGAACTACAAGCTCGCGGACCTGATGCGCGACGAGAAGGCGCGCAAGACGGGCGTGCCCCGTCCGCGTCCGGTGCGCTCGTCGGCGCGCGAGGGCTTCAAGATCACCTTCAAGATGAAGGTGGGCGCGGCGGTGGGTGGCCTGGTGCTCCTGATGCTGATCATGGGCCTGGCCCTGTCCGGCGGGAACAAGCCGCCGCCCAAGCCGGTGGTGGACCCCAACCAGGCGCGCGCCCAGGAGCTGATGCAGCGAGCGCGCGACAAGGTGCGAGACGGCGACTACCCGGACGCGGTGCGCTTCGCCCAGGAGGCGGAGAAGCTGCGCGTGGGCATCGACGTGGACGGCGTGGCCAAGGCGGCGCAGCAGCTGCAGGACATCATGGACGCCTTCCAGGCGACCCGGGACCTGATGGCGGAGAACCGCTACCCGGACGCGCGCGCGAAGCTGACCGCCACGCCGCAGGGCACGGCGCGCACGGACGAGGTGCGCAAGAAGCTGGAAGAGGAGCTGGACTCCCGCGAGCAGGCGTACACGCTGAGCCTGGTCGAGGCGGCGCTGAATGAGCGCCGGCCGGACGACGCGCGCACCCTCATCGCGGAGCTGCCGCAGGGCACGCGCTCGCTCTACGAGCAGAAGCTGGCGGACCTGGAGAACCAGCTGGCCAAGGAGGCGCAGCAGGCCGCGCGGCAGGCCGGCATCCGGCAGGCGGTGGCCGCGGAGAACGCCAAGCAGCGCCGCGCGGAGTTCGTGGCGGAGGCCTTCCAGGACGTGGAGCGCCGCTTCAACGGCGGGGACTTCCAGCGCGCGTCGCTGGAGGTGGACCGGGTGATGGACAAGTACCGCAACGAGGCGGACATCCAGGCCCGCGCGCGCAACCTGAAGAAGCTCATCCCCCAGTTCCGCTCCGCCTTCGAGGAGGGCCAGAAGAAGTACGAGAACAACGCGCTGGAGGCCTCCGTGAAGCCGCTGCGCCGCGCGGTGGAGGTGTACCGGCAGATCGGCTTCGCGGGCTCGCTGGGTGACACGCTGGACAACGAGCTGGCCTCCGCGTCGGTGGCGGCGGGGCAGGCGGCCTTCAAGCGCAAGGAGTACCCGCTGGCGGGCCGCAGCTTCCGCGAGGCGCTGCGCCTCAACCCGGGTGACTCGCGCGCCCGCGACGGCCTGGATGAGCTGCAGAAGAAGGTGGAGGAGCTGTACCTGTCGGCGTACATCTCGCGCGACCGCGACCCCGCCCTGGCGACGGAGCAGTTCAAGATCGTCATCGAGGCGTCCGCGGACGGCGCGGACGTGAAGCGCAAGGCGGAGATGGCGCTGAGCGAGCTGCAGAAGGCTGGCGGTTCGTAGCGCGAAGCTTTCAGTCAGGGGCCGCCGCCCGTGGAATGGGGGTGGGCGGCCTCCTTCATGTATTCCTGTCACACCTGTCGTCGTGCGCGGTCTGGAGACACCGGATGAACGAGTCGTCGTTGCGTGAGCTGGGCATGGACCTGTTCGAGGAGCGCCAGTTCGAGCGCGCCCTCGCCGTCTTCGCGGAGGCCGTTCGCCGCGTGCCCGCGGACCACCGCTCGCGCATGCTGGCGTCCCGGTGCCTGGCGGAGCTGGGCGAGCGTGAGCGCGCCGTCACCGCGTACCACGCGTGCGCGGAGGGGCTCTTGCGCCGCGACTACCTCCTGAGCGCCATGGCCGCGTGCAAGCTGGCCCTGGAGCTGTCTCCGAACGAGCGCCGCCTGAAGGAGACGCTCTACCGCGTGCACTCGCGCGCCGCGCGCAGCGCCCCGGGCCGCGCCGCCGTGCCGCCGCCGCTGCCGCCGGAGCACCTGTACGACGGCAAGGTGGACACGGACCTGATGGGCCTCGTCGGCGAGGAGCTGTCCAACCGCGCCATTGAAGTGCTGGCCGCGCCGGACACCGGCGGCACCGCGGATCCGCAGAGCCGTCCGCCCCTGCCGCTGTTCGCGGACCTGGACCGGGACGCGTTCTTCGACCTGGTGGGGCGCATGGTGTGGCGCACCATCAAGCCGGAGGAGGTCATCAGCCGCGAGGGCGAGCCGGATGATCACCTGCACGTCATCGTCGCCGGCAAGGCGGAGGTGACGCGCAGGACGGACGGCGAGGACCGCACGCTGGGCTTTTTGGGCGGCGGCTCCATCTTCGGGGAGCTGGCGCTGCTCACGGGCGCGCCGCCCACCGCGTCGGTGACGGCGGTGTCGGACTCGGAGGTCTTCGAAATCCGCCGCGAGCACCTCAACGCGGTGGCCAAGAGCCACCCGGCGGTGCCGCAGCTGCTGGCGGACTTCGCGCAGCAGCGCATGATGCGCAACCTGATGGCGAACTCGCCCCTGTTCCAGCAGCTGCCGGAGTCGGAGCGGGGCGCGTTCTTCCAGCGCTTCACCTTCCGCGCGCTCCAGCCCGGCGAGAAGGTCCTGGTGGAGGGCGAGTACTCCCAGGGCCTCTTCCTGGTGCTGGCCGGCGAGCTGACGGTGCAGAAGGAGGACCCGGCGGGCGGCATGGTGACGCTGGGCGTGCTGCGCGAGGGCGACGTGGCGGGGGAGATTTCACTCCTCACGGGCCTGCGGGCCACGGCCACGGTGTCCGTGACGCGCAAGACGGCGGCGGGGTGGCTCAAGCGCGAGGCCTTCCAGGAGCTGGTGAAGACCTTCCCCAACATCCGCACGTACCTGGAGCAGCTGTCCGACCGCCGCCTGAAGCAGATTGGCGAAGCGCTGCGCCCGCTCGAAATCATCGACGCGGACGACATGATGCTGGAGCCGGAGACCGGGGCCGCCTGAGATGGTGCTGACTCGAACCCGGGTGTTGAGTGGCATGGCGGCGGTGATCGCCGCGGCGCTCGTGCTGTTCTTCTGGCCGCGCGAGGAGCCGGGCGTGAAGGACGCCGTCACCCGGCGCATCATCGCGATGACGAGCGCGGCGGAGGAGAAGGACGTGGGCGAGGTGATGGAGGGCGTGTCCGAGCGCTTCAAGACGACGGAAGGCTGGAGCAAGCAGGAGGTACGCAGCATCCTGACCGCGCAGGTGCTGCGCGGTCAGTGGGTCCGCATCTTCACCACCGACATCGACGTGCACGAGGTGTCACCCACGCAGGGTGACTTCCAGGCGCGCTTCATCTTCGGCCGCTCGCAGGCGGACAAGCTGGAGGACTTGGCCCGGGACAGCGTCCTCAACGCCTACTCCATCGAGGGCACCTTCGAGAAGGAAGCCGATGGCGAGTGGCGCGTGGTGAAGGCGAAGCAGCGCCGGTTGGACCCCTCGGAGCTGCTCTAGCGCGTCACCGCGGCGGGGTCGTTGCCGTTGAAGAGCGGCCCCGCCTCCGTGAGCCAGGCCTTGGCCATGGCGGGCTGGCCGCTGGTCTCCAGGCGCTTCTTGATGTCGTTGGCGCGCGTGGCCAGCTGCTCCACGGGCGCGCCCTGGGCTCGGGCGCGCACGAGCGAGAAGTAGTGCTGCTGGCACCCGGCGGCGAACTCGCCCTGGGCGAAGAGCAGCTCACCCAGCGCCGCGTACGCCTCCGGCATGCTGCCCGCGCCCGTCTCCGGGGCCACGGCGGTGAGCAGCGACTTCGCGCCGTCGAAGTCCTTGCGCGCGAGCAGCAGCGCGCCCTTGGCGTACTGGGCCCGCGCCAGCCCCACGCCGCGCGCCGCGAGCGCCTTGTCGTAGGCCGCGAGCGCGTCGTCCTGACGGCCGGCCGCCTCCATCACCCCGCCGCGCGCGAGCCAGTACCGGTCGTCCTTGTCCAGCGCGGGCAGCTCCTTGCCGTCCGCCGTCCGCGCCTTCACCTCGCGGAAGGTCTTCTCGTAGGCGTCCAGCATGGCCAGCGCGCCCTCGCCGTCCCCCTGTGCCTGGAGCAGCCGCGCGCCCTCCAGCGTCAGGAGCGGCGCGGTGGGCCGCTTCGCCACCGCCGCCTCGAAGGCCTGGCGGGCCTCCGGAGCGCGCTTCACCGCGAGCGCACGGCCGCGGGTGAAGAGGGCGTAGTGCTCCTCCGGCCAGGCCTTCAGCGCCGCGTCCACGTGGGTGAGCGCCTCGTCCGGGGCGCCCTTCGCCAGGGAGACCTCCGCCTGGGCCACGGCCATGCGGGCCTGGAGCGCGGGCGTCAGCTCCTTGCCGCGCGAGCGCACCTCCTCCAGCAACGCCGTCACGCCGTCCGGAGGCCGCCCCGCGTACAGCTGCGCCAGGGCGGACGTCACCCGCGACAGCAGGTGATCCGGATTCACGGTGGTGGCGCGCGCGAAGGCCTCGACCGCCTGGGGGTACATCCCCTCGTCGAGCAGCGCTTCTCCGTAGGCCGCGGAGAAGCGCGGATCCTTCCAGGCCCCTTCCGCCGCGCGCGCGAAGGCCTGGCGGGCCTCCGAGAGGCGCCCCTCCTTCTGCAGCAGCCGCGCCTGGGCCAGCGTCAGCCGGGGGCTGCTGGCGCCCTGGGACTTGAGCTCCTCCAACAGCTTGTTCGCCTCCGCCGTCTGCCCCGCGCCCACGAGCAGCAGGGCCCGGGCGCCGTAGCGCTCACCGGAGCGGGAGCCCAGCGTCTCCGCGCGCTCCAGTTGCTCGCGCGCCTTCGCGTCCGCGCCGGGCTGGTGATGGGTGAGCCACAGCTCCGCCTGGAGGTCCGCGGCCAGCGCCCGCGCGTCGCGTGAGTCCGGCGCGAGCGCGAAGAGGGCCTCCAGGTTCTGCTGCGCCATGGCCAGGTCGCTGGGGTTGCCCTTCAGCACCGCGGAGCGCGCCGTGCGCAGGTGGGCGTCCACCTCCTGGCGCACCTGCCCGCGGTGCACGTACCAGGCGACCCCCGCCGCCAGCAGCACCGCGACGACGCCAATCTGGGCCAGGGCGCTGCCCAGTCCCTCGCGACGCTTCCAGTCACCGCGGCCCGACGTTTCCATGGGGGTGGCCTCACGCGCAAAGATTGAAGATTTTCAAACAGTTATGCGAAGTAGGACGGGCATGGACAGATAGGTCCGGCCCCCCGGGGTGTCAACGGGTGGGGGCAGCACGCACGCGGGGGCGGCACGCCCCGGAGGCACGCCATGGCCGTGTACACGACACTTCCTCCCGAGGCCTTCACCCAGGTGGCGGATGTCTGGGGCCTGGGGGCGGTGCGCTCCATCACGCCGATTCCCCAGGGCTCCATCAACACCAACCACCGGCTGGAGACGGACTCAGGCCGCGTCTTCGTGCGCCACACGACGGTGCGCTCGCCGGAGGACCTTCGCTTCGAAGCGTCCCTCTTGGAGCATCTGTCCCGCGCGCACTTCCCCGCGCCCGTGCTGCTGGTGCCGCCGGGGCCTTCTCCCTTCCTGGAGCTGCACGGCGGGCGGATCAGCGTCTTCAAGTGGCTGGCCGGCGAGGAGTACACCCGCGACCGCCTCACGCCGGAGGTGCTGGAGCGCCTGGGTGCCGAGCTGGGCAAGCTGCACAGCGTGACGCAGTCCTTCGGGGGCACGCGCGCGAACCCCTACGGCCCCGGCCTGGTGAAGGGCTGGCTGGAAGGCCTGTCGCTGCGGGCGGAGCCGGAGCTCGTCGCGGTGGCGGCGGAGCTGGAGCGGTACCTCGCGCTCGCGGAAGCCGAGCGCCAGGGGCTGGAGCCCCGGGGCGTCATCCACGCGGACCTCTTCCTGGACAACGTGAAGTGGCTGGGCGACCGCGTGGGCGCCTTCTTCGACTTCGAGATGGCCTGCGTGGACGCGTACGCGCTGGACGTGGCCATCACCCTCAACGCGTGGTGCTTCGAGGGGGCGTACCAGCCCGAGCGGTGCCAGGCGCTCCTGCGTGGCTACCAGGACGCGCGGCCGCTGTCGGACGTGGAGAAGCGGGCGCTGTACGGCCACGCCCTCTACGGCGCGGTGCGCTTCACCACCAGCCGCATCCGCGACTACCACCTGTCCCCGCTGGGCGCGGACAAGCTCGCGCCCAAGGACTTCCGCACCTACCTGTCCCGCGCGCGGGCCCTGAATGACATGGGCCCGGACGGGCTGAGGGCGCTGGTGGGCGTCTGAGGGGACGGCCGGCGGCTAGATGCCGGAGACGATCTTCCAGTCGCCGTCGACCTTCTGGAACACCATCTGCTCCAGCTCCGAGTCCGACTGGGGCCGGGCGTTGAGGCCGGGCATGCGCCAGGACGCGTTCCAGTAGTAGATGGCGAGCGCGACGTCCTCGTCCTCGTGGAACTCCACGCGGCGGATGTTGAAGTCCACCTTGGGGTTCTGCACCTTCGTGAAGAGGCCCTGGAGGTGGGACTCCAGGTTGCTCGCGTTGAGGTCGTCCGTCGGGTCGTCCGGGGTGCCGGCGTCGTCGCGGAACTTCGGGGACACCAGCGCCTGGATGGCCTTCGCGTCGCGGTTCTCCAGGGCGGAGCGGTACTTCTCCATCACGGCGAGGATGGCGCGGGTATCACCGGTGTCTTCCAACTCCGTGCCGGGGATGCGCTTCGGGGCGCACGCGGCCAGGAGGAAGACGGCGCAGAGGGCGAGGAAGCGTTTGTGCATGGCGGGGCCTTATGGGTTCAACCGCATTTGTGTCAACCCATTCCCAGGCCCCGCCGCCCTCCGTGCGCTTTGACTATTTGGCGCGGATGACCTCAGCGATGAAGCGGTTGAGCACGGGCAGCTCGCCGTCGAGGATCTTCAGACCCTCCGTCTTGATGAGCGGCTCGGCAATCATCGCCACGGGCTTGAGCAGGAAGGGCACCTTGAGCGACAGCTCGCCCTCCATCTTGCGCTCCGTCTGGCCATTGCCCAGGTCGCGCAGCTTCAGCACGCCCGTGTTCACCAGCATCTTGGAGATGGTGTGGGAGGTGGGCGTGTTGGTGAACGAGAGCTGCTTGGTGCGCTTGTCGTAGGTGGACGTCTCGATGAAGGCGAACCACTCCGGCGACACCTTCTTGGGGCCCACGGAGGAGATGACGGGCTTGGGGCGGTAGCGCACCTTGCGGTGCACGCGGTCACCGTCGACACGCACCTCCTGGGGCTGCAGCTCCAGCAGCACGCCGTGGTGCTGGAGGAGGAACGGGAAGTAGCGCTCGTCGAGGAGCGCACGCTCCACCTCGTCCACCGTCCCCTGGATGTACTGCGTCTTCTCGAAGTGCATGCCCCATCCACCTTTCCGTCGATGCGTGAATCGTCTCTGCGCAGGGGCCCGCGTCTAGCGGAAAGCCTGACGCGGCACCAGCGGCCCGCGATAGGCCGTTTGCTCGAAGTCACAACGGGCCTGCCACTCGGAGGCCGCCGCACGGAAAGCGGCCCCATAGTCCGGCAGCGCACCCACCTCATGCCGCACGGCGCCGCAGTCGCCCGCCAGGTAGGCGGCCTCGATTCGCAGCCGTGTGGCCTCCCGGCGGATGGCCTCCGGGAGGGTGGTGTCCGAAAGGGCGCGCTGGAGCTGATCGCCCGCGAGCGCCGGAGCCCCCACCTGATGCAGCCGCCGCCCCAGCAGGTAGTGCAGCCACGGATCCATCGGCGCGGCGAGGAGGGCGCGGTCCAGCAGCAGCAGGCGCAGCTCCTCCTGCGGCGCGCGGAAGTACGCCTCGATGGGCGCGCGGCGCGACGGCGTCTCCAGCGCGGCCAGCTTCACCTGGGCGGTGCGCGTGAGCTCCGGCCCCGGGTCCAGCGCGAGCGCGGCCTGGAGGAAGGCGCGCGAACCCTCCACGTCCTCCTGGTGGAGGGCCACGTCCGCGCGGGCCACGGCCACCTCCGCGGCGAGCGCGGGCCGGTCCTTCACCTGGTCCGCGAGCGCGGCCAGCACCTTCGCCGCGTCCGGACCGCGCTCCAGGGCGTCCAGGGCCACGGCCTGGCCCAGCTGGTAGGACGGTTCCTCTGGCTGGAGCCGGGCGGCGCGCTGGTAGCGCTCGAGCGCGTCCTGCGGGTCGCTGGCGAGCGACTCGCGGGCGGAGGCCGACAGGCGGGCCACCTCGCGGGCACAGGCGCGGGTGAAGAGGCTGCCGGTGCGGAAGCGGGCGAAGGCGCGCGCGAGCGCGGACGCGTCCAGGGGCAGCGCGTCCAGGGTGCGCTCCCACTCGGTGACGAGCTCGTCCAGGGGACGGCCGTAGGCCTCGTTGAAGTCCGCGTGCGCGTAGACGGCGCGCAGCCGGTCCGCGCCGTAGGTGTCCGCCAGGTAGCGCAGGAACGAACCCGCCACGGTGTACGCGCGCGCGGGGGCGGACTGGTAGAAGCCCTTGGGCCCCATGAGGTCGCGCATGTCCGGGGCCAGCCCCTGCCGGCGCATGCCCGCGGCCCACTGGTGCAGGGTGAGTTCGCCCTGGACGGGGTCGTCCGCGGCCACCGCGAGCCCCTCGATCACGCCCATCAGCGGCCACACGCCCAGCCGGGTGGTGACGCGGAAGAAGCCGGAGCCCGCCGGGCTCGCCATCACATGCGCCAGCTCATGGTGCAGCGTGGAGTGGGGGAAGGGCTTGTCCTGGATGTGCAGCTCCGTGCGCCAGGGCTTGGCGTACTGGGTGCGGCCGGCGCCCACCAGCCGCTGCTTCTCATCCTCGGAGCGGTAGAGCCACACGCGCACGCGCTCGGTGGGGGCCACGCCCAGGAAGCCAGACGTCTGGGTGAAGCGGAACTCCAGGTCGCGGGCCATGCGGTCCACGTCCTGGCGCGCCTTGCCGCGCGGATAGTGCAGGACGAAGTGCTCCGTCTCCCGCACGCCGCCCAGCTGCTCGGAGAGGTACGCGTCGCTCATCCGCAGGCCCAGCTGCGGTGCTCGGGCCTCCAGCCAGATGATGCCCAGGGCACAGGGGAGCACCAGGCCCAGCAGGCCGCCCATGCGCGCGCCCTTCAGCGCCAGGCGCCCGGTGCGCACGTCCAGGAGCGCGATGGCGAGCCCCGCGAAGACGCCCACCCACAGGAGCGTCTCCAGGCGGAACCAGCCCAGCGCGGCCGTCATCTGGAGGGCCTCGTCGTAGAGCGGGCCGGGCAGGTGGCCCAGGAAGATGTTGAAGGCGAACACCTGGGGCCCGAAAACGATGGGCCACACCGTCACCGCCAGTGAGGCAAGGAGGAGCAGGGCGTACAGGCCCGCCGCGCCCCGGGGCCGGGACGTCGCGAAGCCCAGGAGCACGCCCGCCGCGGAGGCCACCAGGGCGGAGGGGATGGTGAGCAGGGGGTAGAAGCCCGCCAGCTCGAAGGGGTCGCACGCGGTGCGAAACCGGGCGAAGAGCAGGGCGCACACGAAGGGGGGGACGAGCACCCCCAGGTTCAGGACGGCGCTGGCCCCCAGGGCGCGGCCCACGGCGGTTCCGGGCAGGGCGGACGCTTCCACCCGGGCGGGCACGGGGGCGGCGCCGGTGAGGATGCGGCGCTCCTGGGCGGCGGCGGCGATGCCTGTCCCACCTCCGAGCAGGCCGACGGCGATGGACAGGGCCAGGCCCAATTCGAAGCCGGGGACCCCGAAGAGGGGGAGGAGGACGAGGGCCGACCCCCCACCGCCGAGCAGCAGCACGGTGGCCAGGACGGCTGGACGGCCCAACAGTGCACGGGCACGGGGGAGGACTTGCCGCATGGCGTCCCCTATACTCCCCGGCCGCATGTCCGAACAGAAGAGCGGATCCGAACTGCGCACCCACGGTCGTGCGCCCATCGAGCTGAAGGTCGACTACAAGAAGCTCAATTCGTTCTTCGCTGACTACACGAAGAACATCAGCAAGGGCGGCACGTTCATCAAGACGAAGAAGCCGCTGCCCATTGGCACGCGCTTCCTCTTCAAGCTGACGGTGCCGCACCGCGAGGCACCCTTCGAATTGCTGGGCGAGGTCGTCTGGTCCAAGGCCGACGCGGAGGAGCCCGGCATGGGCATCCGCTTCATCTACAGCAGCGAGTCCCAGCGCGTGGACTTCGAGACGCTGGTGGAGCGCCTCATGTCGGACAGCCTGGGCTCCGAGCTGACCGAGAAGCTGCTCAACAAGCCCCTGCACCCCCAGCATCCATGAAGGCGCGCTTCACGTTCATCCTGGCGGCGCTGGCCTTCGCGGGCGGCGCGTGTCAGGAAGCGCCCGCCGCACCTCCGAAGCCCGCCGCGCCCGCTCCGGCGCGCCTCCGGTCCAAGGACGTGTCGGCGGAGGACTACGTGATGCCGACCCTGCCGCGCGCGCACGTGCGGCTGAAGGATGCCTACGGTGGTGTGCGCCGCGTGGAGGTGGAGGTGGCCGCCACGGGCGAGTCGCGCACGCGCGGGCTCATGTGGCGCAAGTCGCTGCCGGCCGGGCAGGGCATGCTCTTCATCTTCCCGGATGAAGAGGTGCGCGGCTTCTGGATGCGCAACACGCTCATCCCGCTGGACATGCTGTTCATCACGTCCGAGGGCCGCGTCGTGGGCATCATCGAGAACGCGGAGCCGCGCACGCTGACGAACCGCACGGTGGGCATCCCCAGCCAGTACGTGCTGGAGGTGCCGGGGGGCTGGTGCCAGAAGAACGGCATCGTCCGCGGCGGCACGGTGGAGTTCGAGGGCGTGAGCACCCTCCCCATCACACCGTGACGCAACGGGAGCCGGTGATGCGCGATTGTCGCGCGCCCGGTCCGCCCGTGATGAAGAAGTGACGCGCTGCTCAAGGCCGCGCCACGCCACCTCCGCAGGATGCGCGCCGCGCGTCGAAGCGCGCGGGCCGTGCGCTACAAGCCGTTCCCGGGCACGTTCTGGCCCACCAACGGCGGCGCGGACGACGTCTACGTCCGGCTCCCGGAGTCCTTCCGGACGGATGCGCACGGACAGCTGTCGCGAGAGGTGTATCGCTTCAACCTCGCGGTGCTGGAGGCGGCGATGACGGTGGCCCCGAACCTCCTGGACGTGAAGGGCGCGAGCCGCCGCGTGGATCCGGTGGACGAGCGCGTGGGAGGCATGGGCCTGGACGGTGACGGCGTCCTGCCCCCAAGCGTGGAGCGAGTGCGCGGGTTGCCAGCGCATGACGAGGGGAGCGCGGCGGACGTGCGGGTGCGGCGGTATCCGTATCCGAAAGGCACGGAGTTCCTGCACACGGTGCGTTACCTGGATCCGGACGCACGCGCTGTCCACGCGGCTGAAAGAGCTGCGCTATTCGCGCAAGGACGAGGAACCGGCGGACGACCGCGTGCGGAACTTCTACGCGGAGGAGCAGGAAAAGAAGAGTCGCGGCCGGCTGCCCGCGTTCCCAGGCACGCCGGATCTGGGGCTGATCAACGAGTTCGGCTGGCGCCTGCAGGGCTTCATCGAGGACGCGAAAGGGCGGCTGCGGCTCCAGACGCTGGAGGAACACGTCTACTGCATGGGCTGCCACGCGAACCTGGGCGTGACGATGGACCAGACCTTCGCATTCCCACGCAAGGTGCCGGGGGGCGACGGCTGGCGGACCCAGGACCTGCGAAGCCTGCCGGATATGCCGCAGTCAGGGCACACCGCGCCGGAGACCGCGACGCACTTCGAGTGCGTGCAGGGCGGCGATGAGTTCCGTGCGAACGAAGAGCTGCTCGCGCGCTTCTTCCCGAACGGAGTGCTGGGCCTGCCAGCGGTCAGGCGCGCGGCACCGGAGGGGACCGCGACCTCGCGTGGCTGGTGACGCCATCAAGGGAGAGGGCGCTCCAACTCGACAAGGCCTACCAGGCACTGGTGCAGGAGCAGGCGTTCGCACTGGGACGGGACACGCTGCTGGTGCCGCCCGCGAACGTGCACCGCGCAGTGGAGAACGGCTCCACCGAACTGGAGACCACGGGCCGCCTCTACACCGACGGACGGCTCCACCGCGCCTGGGAGGAGGGAAGGGCGCTCGCGAAATGGTCTGTCACACAGCATCGGGTCTGGCCTGCGCATATCCGCACCGCGTCCAGGACCGGCGAGTACCTGCGCCCCGCCATTCAGGAGGCCCCCCATCCGCCGGACGCGGCAAAACCTGTCGGACAGTCGGACAGGTTTCCGCCGCCCGATTGGCGCCGAGGCTCGCGACCCCCGTTCGCCCAACCTGTCGGACAGGTCTTGCTGCGCGGATGGGCCGGAAGGACCCCATGCCACAGGGCTTCCAAACCTGTCGGACAGTCGGACAGGTTTCCGCCGCCCGGGCGTCGCCGCGGCCCTTGGCCCCGGTTCGCCCAACCTGTCGGACAGTCGGCCCGCTTCCGTTGGTCGAACGGATGGGACGGGCCCCCGGCCATGACTTGCCAAGACCTGTCGGACAGGCGGACGGGTTCTCGCTGCCTGGCTGGAACGGATGGTCCCTCGCCGCGAGGCACGCCAATCCTGTCTGACCAGGTTTCGCTGCTCGGGTAGGGGACGGCCTCCGCTCCTGGTCACGGCCCTCCAAACCTGTCGGACAGTCGGACAGGTTTTCGCTGCGCGGATGGACACCGGAAGGCCCTTTATCCACGGGCAGCTCAACCTGTCGGACAGTCGGACAAGTTTCGGCCGCCCGGGTGGGGCAGCGGGCCCCAGCTGTCGGACAGTCGGACAGGTTTCCGTCCGCGTGGCGCGGAGGCCCTCCGCCCCGGTTCGCCCAACCTGTCGGACAGGTCTTGCTGCGTGGATGGACCGGCAGCCTCCCAGGCCATGGGGCCTCCAAACCAGTCGGACAGGTTTCCGCCGCCCGATTGGCGCCGGGGCTCTATCCGAGGTTCTCCCGACCTTGTCGGACAGGTTTCCGCTACGTGGAGGGAGTGGCCGGCCCTCTCGCCGCGAGGCATCCAAACTTGTCGGACAGTCGGACAGGTTTTCCGCCGCCCGGTTGGGGCGGTGGGCCCCGACTCTGGTCCTCCCAACCTGTCGGACAGGTTCGTGAGATGTCCCGCTGACGGGGCCGCCGGGAGGGAACTGGGGCATGCGGCGGGCCCGACGGCGTGCCGTGTCGGTTCACCGGGGCCCTGCGGACAACCGCGCCTCACTTGGACGTGAGGCTCGGTCCGGCTACTTCACCGCGCCCGGCTGGAACAGGAACGTGCTGGTGTGCGTCTGCGCGGAGACGGCCTTCACGCGCTTTCGCAGGGACGCGGCGACGGCGGACAGCTCCGCGGGGTGGGGGTTGGCGGACAGCCCTTGGTGGTCCACCGCCGCGAGGCTCAGCGTCACCGGCACCGTGTTGCCCGCCGCGTCCTTGGCCGTGAAGCCCCCGCGCCGCAGGTCCTCCGGACCATAGAGCGGGACCTTCTCCGCGTCGAAGCGCTGGCAGAGCGTGCGCAACACCTCCGGCGCCACCGTGTCCGGGCACACGAGCACGAAGTCGTCGCCGCCCACGTGGCCCAGGTTCGAGCCTTCCGGCAGCAGGTGCAGACACTCCGACAGCACGCTCGCCGTGTAGCGGATCACCCGGTCGCCCTGGAGGAAGCCGTAGCGGTCGTTGTACGCCTCGAAGTGATCCAGGTCCGCGTAGATGACCGTGAACGCGCTGCCCTGGAGCGCGGCGCGGATCCACCGTTCGATCATCCGGCTGCCGGGCAGATCCGTCAGCGGATGCGCGCCCGTCGCCGCGTGCTGCTCCAGGTCCGAGGCCCGCGCGATGAGCTGCTTCATCGTCACCGTGCCCAGGAAGTGGCCCTTCGCGTCCGTCACCACCACCGGGTCGTAGACCGTTTCGGGCGGACGGCGCATCGCCATGCGCGCCAGCGCCGTGATGGCCGTCGCGTCCTCCACCACCATCGGCGCCTCGCGCGGCTCGTCCGGAAGCGCGGCCTCCGTGCTGGCGGCGGTTCCCCCGAAGCGCGCGTAGAAGTTCCGCCGCGTCACCACCGCCTGCGGCTGCTCTCCGTCCAGCAGCACGACGTGGTCCTCGCCCGGCGTGCGGCGGAAGAGCCGGTCCAGCTCCACCGCCTGCGCCGTCACCGGCGCGCACGGCGGGCGGATGATCATGCTGCCCACCGTCTCGTCGTCCTCGTGCTCGCGGTGGTGCAGGGCGCGGATGGCCTCGCGGCAACGCTCCGCGAAGTCCGCGCCCGGCCGCTGCGGCGAGCTCACGGGCCGCGCCAGCAGGTAGCCCTGCGCGTGCCGGATGCCCAGGCGCAACAGCACCGCCAGCTCGTTCCACGTCTCCACGCCCTCGGCGATGAGCACCGCGTCCACGCGCTGCGCGAACGCCACCAGCGACTTCACCAGGTGCTGCCGGTACGTGTGCAGGTGGATGTCCCGCACCAGCGCCTGATCCAACTTGATGAAGTCCGGCGCGCTGTGCACCAGCGTCACCAGTCCCGAGTGTCCCGCGCCAAAGTCATCCAGCGCGATGCCGAAGCCCTGCTCCGCGTACCGCCGCGCGAGCATGCGCAGCTGCTCCGTGTCCTCGAACGTGCTGCGCTCGGTGATTTCGAGCACCAGCTGCTGGGGGCTCAGGCCGTGCTGACGTAGCAGCTCCAGCGTGGACGCGCCGCCAAAGCGCTCGTCGCTCAGCACGTCCGGACTGACGTTGAAGAAGAACGGACCGCGCCGCTGCGCCTCCGGCAGCGTGGCGATGCGGCGCACCGCCGCGGTCCAGCACGCGCGCTCCAGCTCGTAGGTGAAGCCCTCCACCCGCGCGCGGTTGAACAGTTCGTTGGGGGACTCCACCGGGCCCAGGCCTCGCGACAGCACCTCGTGGCCGAGGACCTCGCCGCTGAGCAGATCGACGATGGGCTGGAAGACGGTGGCGACCCTCGGCTCGTCACCGTTCCAGAGCCAGGGCGGTGGTGGTGCGGGCTTGCTGGGGGAGGGCAGGCTCATGGCTCCCGAAATGTACCGCGCTCTGGCGCAAGCTTCAGTCCCCCCCGACCACTCGGCAGGGCCACCATCGAAAACGGACGCTTTCCCCGGGCGTCCCCCAGGGCCCGGGGCGGGCGGGCACCGTCAGCCTCCCCAGGTCCTATTCCCCCTGAATCCGCTGGATTTCCGGCACCTTGGCACCCTCGGATTCTGCTGGTGACGGATCCACCGGGGTCACCGGGGCCACGTTCGCCGCCGCCACCTGGGTCAGCGTCACCTGGGCCGCGACCGCGTCCATCGCCTGGCCTTCCTCTCCCTGGGCGGTCGAGAGGGCGCGGAACCGGCGGGCCAGTGAGGCCAGCTCCGCCGCCTTCAGCTGGGCCTGACCGCTGCGCAGGGACAGGAGCGCCACGCGCGCACGCTCCAGCAGGGCCACCTCCGCGCGCAGCCTCGCGAGGATGCGCTCCCGCCGCTGACGCATGTCTCCCAGCCGCTCCACCTCCTCCGCCAGCGACGCCGCCGCGGCCTCCAGCTGCCGGCGCGCCACCACGTCCGTGCTCGCGCGAGCGCTGCGCTCCAGGCTCTCGCGCTCCGCCTGCAACTCCGCGGCGGCGCGCTCCTCCAGCTGCGCCTCCACGCCGGCCCACTCGGATGCCAGCTCCACCGCGCCCTTGGTGATGCGCGCCAGCGTGCGGGCCAGCTCCTCGCGCGCGGGCTCCCGGGGCAGCTTCGCCAGGGACTGGCCGCATTGACGGTAGAGGGACAGCGCGCGCTCGGACAGCGTGAGGAAGTCACCGGAGAGCTGGGGCAGCAGCTCCTCCGCGCGCGCCTCCACCGGATCCGCCGTCAGCCCCAGGTGCGCGGCGATGGCGCCCAGTCCGACGAAGAGCCCCACGATGCCGCCCACCACCGCCGCCGCCAGCAGCGTGGGCGTGGCCACGGACGCCAGCCGCACCGACAGGATGTTCGCCACCACGCCGCCCGCCAGCGTGAACCCCGCGCCCAGCACGGCGCCCAGGCCGTAGTGCACGAGCGTGGGGCGGGCCTCCGCGACCTGCCCCTCCTCGCCCAGGTCGTTGAGGCGGGAGCGCACCAGCAGCGCGCCCGCTGCCGCGCCACTCGTGGCCACGGTCCACGCTGGCGACAGGCCCAGCCCATAGGGCAGCGCCACGAGCAGCAACCCCAGGCCACTCAAGAGGCCCCGGTCCCACCGGTCGCCTCGCGCGCACGCCAGCACCACCGCCGCGGGCACCACCCACGTGAGCGGCACCGGCATGCCCGCGCGCAAGGAGACCCACTGCAACAGCCCCGCTCCGGCGCCCGCTGCCAGCGCGCGTGTGACGGTGTGCTCGAAGGCTTCGCGGTGGTGGAATTGCAACACGGCGGCATTCATCGGGACACCCCGGGAACGGCCCCCAAGGGCCGGGAATGTCCCTTCGAACGCGCGGCGCGCGAAAAGGGTCTACGCCTTCGGACGCGAAATGGGTCCCGGCTTGCCCTTCGTCACGCGGAGGTAGTCCGCCGGGGCGAGGACGAGCTGCGTCCCGCGCACCCCGGCCGACACGGCGACCTCATCGAACAGCTCCAGCGTCTCATCCACGAAGACGGGGTAGTCCTTCTTGCCCCCCAGCGCGGTGACGCCGCCCCGGATGTAGCCGGTGAGCGGCTGCAACTCCTTGAGGGGGACGGTGTCCACCTTGCGGTCGCCGGACAGCCGCGCCAGGGCCTTCAAGTCCAGCTCCGCGTTGCCGGGCACCACCGCCATCAACACGCCGGTGCGGTCGCCCTTGGCCACCAGCGTCTTGAAGACCTGCTCCGCGGGCATGCCCACCTTGGCGGCCACCGTCTCCGCGGACAGGTCGTCCGGATCCACGTCGTAGTCGCGCAAGCTGTACGCGATGCCGAGCGAGTCCAGGAGCCGGGCGGCGTTCGTCTTCATGGGCGCTACATCCCCAGGGCCGTGGCGGCGGCCTTCACGCGCTGGAGCGCGTCCTCGGGCGTGCTGCCCACCGCGGACAGGTGGCCCATCTTGCGCCCCTTGCGCGCGTCGCGCTTGCCGTAGAGGTGCAGCCGGACGCCGGGCAGCGCCAGCGCCTGCGCGAACCGGGGGCCGCCCTCCTGCAACCACAGGTCGCCCAGCAGGTTCACGATGGCCGCGGGGCGCACCACCTCCACGGAGCCCAGGGGCAGGTTGCACACCGCGCGCACGGCCTGCTCGAACTGGCTCGTCAGGCACGCCACTTCCGTCGAGTGGAAGCTGTTGTGCGGCCGGGGCGCCACCTCGTTGACGAGCAGCGAGCCGTCCCCCAGGAGGAACATCTCCACCACCAGGAGCCCCTCCACCTTCAGGCCCGAGGTGATGTCGCGCGCCACCTGCGACGCCTGCGTCAGCACGGCCTGCGGCAGCGGGCCCGGCAACAGCGACCACGCGAGGATGCGCTCCTCGTGGTGGTTGAACGCGGGCGGATACACCGCGAGCTGCCCATCCGGGCCTCGCGCCACCAGCACGGACAGCTCCGCCTTCAGGTCCAGCGCGGCCTCCACCACCACGGAGCGCTCACCCAGCTCCTTCCACGCGACGCCCGCCTCGGAGGCCGTCTTCACCTCGTACTGGCCGCGCCCGTCGTAGCCGCCCTCGCTGGACTTGATGAAGCACTTGCCGCCCAGGGCGGTGATGGCTTGGGACAGCTCCGCCTCCGAGTTCGCCTCGCGCCACGGGCCCAGCGGGAAGCCGCCCTTCGCGAGCCACGCCTTCTGGCGGCCGCGGTGCTGCACCACCTCCAGCACGGAGGCGCCGGGCCGCATGGGCGCGTGCCGGGCCACCGCGTTGAGCGTGGACAGCGAGACCTTTTCGATTTCCAGCGTCACCACGTCGCACTGGCGCGCCAGGTCCTCGGCCGCCGCCGTGTCGGTGAAGGACGCGGTGAGGCAGCGGTCCACCACGGAGCGGGACGGGCACGCCGAGTCCGGATCCAACGCCTGCACCTGGTAGCCCAGCGTGCGCGCCGCGAGCGCCATCATGCGCCCCAGCTGGCCGCCGCCCAGGATGCCCAGCGTCCCGCCCGGCAGCACCATGGGGCCGCTCATCCCGCCACCTCGCGCTGCGCCAGCACTTCGTCCGTGCGGGCCTTGCGCCAGGCGGCCAGCCGCTCGCGCAGCTCCGGGTACTTCAGCGCCAGGATGGCCGCCGCGTGCAGCGCCGCGTTGGCGGCCCCCGGCTTGCCAATGGCCTGCGTGCCCACCGGGACGCCCTTGGGCATCTGCACGATGGAGAGCAGCGCGTCGAAGCCGGACAGCACCGTGGTGGGCATGGGCACGCCCAGCACCGGCAGCAGCGTCTTGCTGGACACCATGCCGGGCAGGTGCGCCGCGCCGCCCGCCGCGGCGATGATGACGGACAGGCCTCGGCCTTCCGCGCTGGACGCGTACTCCATCATCCAGTCCGGCGTGCGGTGCGCGGACACGATGCGCACCTCGTGCGGGATGCGCAGCTCGGCGAGGATGTCGATCGCCGGTTGCAGGTGCTCCAGGTCGCTCTTGCCGCCCATGATGACCCCGACCCACGGGGTGCTCGCGCTCGCCGCCATGCTTGTCCGCGCCTCCAGTGCGCCCTGCTTCCAGGGGGTGAAGCCTGGAAGAACGCGGAGATAGGGCCACGCGATTCCGGAGGTCAACCGCGAAGATGTGACGTCGCGATGGCGGGCGGGCAGGGGGGCGGGCGATGCCCCCTCGCATGCCCTGGCCCCAACACTCAGTACGTCGAGCCCATGCGCCCGAAGCTCTTGAGCGCCTTCACCTTGCTGTTCTTCACGGCGGCCTTCTGGGCCTCATAGGAATCCGCGTCGTCGTATTCCTGCATCGCGCGGCTCTGCTCGGCTTGATCCGCCGCCACCGCCGCCGCGCCCGCCACCGCGCCCGCCTCCTCGAAGAGGGCCTGGTTCTGGGAGAGGTAGCCCTTCGCCTCCGCCTTCTTGCCCTGGCTCATGGCCTCCGCGGCCTTCTGGAGGTTCTGCGCGCTGCGGGCCCGGGCCGCGTACACCGTGGCCTCCTTGTCCTGGCGCTGGACGATTTCCTCCTGCACGTTGGTGGCCACCGCGGCCAGCGTGGACTGGTCCTCCACGTTCTTCTGCACGAGCAGGTCCGTGTACGCGACCTTCAGCCCCGCCACCTGCACGGACTGGCCCGGAGCGGTGCCCGTCACGTGCAGCCGCGCCACCACGCGCTCCACCTGGCCCGCGGAGAAGTCCGGCAGCGCCACGCGCACGGTGTTGCCGGCCTGGTGCGCGCGGTAGCCCAGCACCTCGCCCAGCGTCGTGCCCGGGGGCAGTTCGAAGGACAGCTCCACGTTGCGCGCCACCGCGGTGGTGGCCTGCTGCAGGTCGCGCTGGAAGAGGGTGGACAGCTTGCTCGCGTCCTCCAGGAAGCCGTACGCGCCGGCGCCGTACTCCGCGAAGGCCTGCATCAGGTCCTCGTTGAAGTCCGTGCCCACGCCAATGGAGCTCACCGTGATGCCGGAGGCGCGGATCTCCCGCACCACGTTCTTCAGCCCCTCCTCGTCGGACACGCCCTCGGTGGGCTGGCCGTCGCTCATCAGGATGAGGCGGTTCACCGTGGCCGTCCCGCCCATGGCGGACGCCAGCTGCGTGCGGCCCACGGACAGGCCCGCGCTGATGTTGGTGCCGCCGTCATCCCAGATGCCGTCGATGAACTGGAGCATCCGCTCGCGGTTGCCCGCGGTGGCCGGCAGGGACGGCAGGCTCTTCACGTCGCTGCCGTAGTGCACGATGGCCAGCCGGTCCTCGTCACGCAGCAGCGTCACCAGGTGCCGCGCGGCCTGCTTCGCCTGCTGGAGCTTGTAGCCGCTCATGGAGCCGGACCGGTCGATGACCACCGCCAGGTTCACCGGGCTGCGCTTCGCCCCGGGCACCTCCGCGCCGGTGAGGTCCACCGTCACGTACGTCTCGGAGGGGCCCACCGGCACGTACGGGTGCGACAGCCGGCTCGTCACCTGGAGGCTGCCCGTGGACGCACGAGGCCCCGGCGGCGGGACGGGTGGGGGGGGCGTGGGCTGCGTCACGACGACGTGCGGCGTGGGCGGCAGACCGCTCCCTCGGGGCATGCCCAGCACCAGCGCGGTGAGGGCAAGGCCACCAGCCAGGGCGAGGAACAGGACCGTACGATTCATGGCAGGGCTCCAAAGGCGTTTGAAACGCGGGCCCTGCCTTTACGAACGGGGGGCGCGAAAAGGTCTAACCCTTTCGCGCGAGGCGACTGTTCAGTGCGCCGTTCAGTCCGGACTTCAGTTCTGGGCGGTCGGGACCGCGCCCGCGCAGAAGTAGGGCGAGTTGTTCTCGCCGAAGGTGCGCCGGTAGAAGCCCTCGTCGGCGATCTTGATGGCGTCCAGCGTGTCCTGGTCCAGGAGCAGGGGACGGCACGTCATGCGGTCCTTGAGACCCTCCTCCACGTCGCCCACGGTGCGGGTGATCTCGCAGCCCGTCGTGGAGCCCTGCACGCACTCCTTGCTGCAGTAGCCCAGGGCGAACGCCTCCGGGTTGTCGCTGCGGGGGCTCAGGTCGTCGCGGACGCAGACGAGGTCCTCGCAGTCCAGCGAACCGAAGGAGATGAAGTCCTGATCCACGGCGATGTCCTTCTCCTGGATCTCCATGAACTTGCGGCCCTGCGCCTCCTGCTCCTCGGCCGTGGCCCTGCGCACCAGTTGGCACGGCTTGCCCAGCTCGGTGGTGACGTCGCAGCCTCCCAGCATCAGGGCGGCGGACAGGAAGAGCGCGGTTCGCACGAACATCTTTGAGACCTCTAGGAAGGATGGAATCAGGGCGCGTAGGGGGAGGACAGCGCCCGGAACCCGCGAACGGTAGCACACCACTTTCGCGCGCCAACCCCTGACCCGCGGGGCGTGAGAACAGTGGAATTGTGAAGCGATACGAGAGGAATACAGAGGAGGCAGGCGCATTCTGCTGGTTGATGGTTGGGAATACGGCCGATAGGATGGCGAGGCTGATGTCATGCTGCCTTCCGGTGGCAGTACGTTCCCTCCCCCCACGGAGCGCCCGGACTTGAACCGCCCCACGCTGCTGCTTGCGCTGAGCCTGATGTGGCCCGCGCTGGCCCCCGCCCAGAACCAGCCAGGCATGGGCCTCGATCTGACCGAGGACGCCCAGGCCAAGCCACCTGAAGAGAACCCCGCGCCGCCGCCGGACGAGGAAGCACGTCCCGCGTCGCCGCCTGCCGCCACCCCGGCGAAGGAAATCCCGGTCGAGGCGCTGATGCCGCTCACGGACATCACCCAGGACGACCGGGTGAAGAGCGTTCAGCGCAAGGTCTACCTGAAGAAGAACCGCCTGGAGATCTCACCGTTCGTGAGCCTCTCCGTGAACGACCCGTTCTATTCGAAGTTCGGCGGCTCGCTGCGCGCGGCCTGGTACCTGTCGGACACGCTGGCCATCTCGGCGCGTGGCTCGCTCATCCAGGTCATCCCGTCGGATGACGTCAGCACGGCGAAGCGCACCTTCAACAGCAAGATCTACGCCTCCGTGCCGAACTGGTCCGCCATGGGCGACCTGGAGTGGGCACCGCTCTACGGCAAGGTGTCCTTCCTCAACTCCATCCTCCACTTCGACGGCTACCTGCTGGGTGGCATGGGCGTGGTGAGGACGGAGACCTCCGCGCTGCCGGACCGCGGCCTCAACCCGGCCTTCGACCTGGGCCTGGGCATGCGCTTCGTCACCAAGGACTACCTGGCCGTCAACGTGGCCCTCATCAACACCTCCTACGTGGACCAGCCCCTGGGCAGCAGCAAGGGCGCCCTCCAGAACGTCATGACCCTCAACGCGGGCATCTCCATCTTCCTGCCCCTCAAGTCGACGGGGAGGGAGTCCGAATGAAGCCCGCCTTCCGTCTGCTCCTGACCCTGTGCGCGGGCGTGCCCGCGCTCGCCGCCGCCGACCAGGCGCCCGCACCGGCCGCCGCGGCTCCGGCCACGCCCGCTCCGGCTCCGGCGGCTGCCGCCCCCAAGACGGCCGCCAACTCCAACCCGCCCGCCACCTCCCAGGAGGAGGAGGCCGGCGACGTGTCCGAGGTGGACAAGGACGCCCTGGGGCCCCTTCGCGAGCGCATCCGGCCGGTGTCCGGCCACATGTTCCTCAAGAAGGGCCGCTTCGAGGTGAGCCCGTCCGCGTCCATCACCATCCGCGACGCGTTCTTCAAGAAGTACCTCTTCGGCGGCACCGTCACCTACTTCCCCATGGAGACCCTGGGCGTGGGCCTGCGCGGCGGCTACGCGCTGAACTCCGTGGCGGGCTCCGCGCAGAAGTGCACCTTCACGCCGGGCGAGGGCGGTGACACCCGAGGCTGCAGCGCGCCCACCCGCGAGGAACTGGATGGGTATGCGCCCGGCCAGATGACCCTCATGGGCGGCGTGGACGTCCAGTGGGCGCCCATCTACGGCAAGCTGTCGCTGCTGGCGGAGAAGTTCGTCCACTTCGACATGTACGGCGTCGTGGGCGCGACCGTCGTCCAGTACAAGGGCCCGGCGGAGTCGCTGTCGGACGGCACGCCCGTCGCGGGCAGCAAGTCGTACCTCACGGGCGGCGGCAACGTGGGCGTCGGTCTGCGCTTCTTCTTCAACCGGTGGATGACGCTGCGCACGGAGCTGCGCGACATCATCTACGTGGAGAAGGGCCGGGACCCCACGCCCAACTACCTCCGCAACCAGATCCTGTTCGAGCTGGGCCTGTCCTTCTTCTTCCCCTCCGGTTCCTGAGACTCATGCGCACCCACCGGTTCCTCCGCCTCGCCGTCCTCGGGCTCACGCTCGCGTACACGGCCCCCACGCTGGCCCAGTCCTTTGAAGGGCTGGACCTGGCGGGCCAGTCGAAGAAGAAGAAGAAGGGGGCCTCTTCGAAGGCTTCCTCGAAGAAGAAGACCAGCGCCAAGCGCGGCAAGGGCAAGGCGACCGCCCCGGCCGAGGACACCTCCGAGGAGTCCTCCACCGCCACCAGCGAGCCCGCGCCCGCGGGCAACCCGGCCACGCCTCCCGCCGCGGTGACGACGACGCCCGCGCCCTCGGCGATGCCCGCCGCGCCCGCCGCGAAGCCCACGCCGCCCGCGAAGCCGGCCGCGCAGGGCAGCCCCGGCCTGGGCCTGGACCTCACGGGCGACAACGACAAGCCGCCCGCGCCCACCATGACGTTCGACGCGGTGGACGTGTCCGGCAAGACGGCGGACCGCCAGCGCCTGGACGCGGCCATCAGCCTGTTCAAGAACGACGAGTACGAGAAGGCCGCGATGGCCTCCCACGAGCTGTTGGGGGACCCCAAGCTCCAGGGCCTGCACGTGGAAGCGCGCTACGTGCTCGCCAAGTCGCTCTACCGCATGGGGCTGTACCACTCGTCGCTGGGCGAGTTCTCCAAGATCCTCGCCGCGGGCCCGTCCACGAAGTTCTTCAAGACGAGCCTGGAGTGGCTGTTCTTCATCAGCCGCAAGACGCAGAACGAGACGGTCATCCTGGATGAGATCGCCCGGTACGCGAACTACGACTTCCCGGAGAAGTTCCGGAACGAGTTCCGCTACCTGCTGGCGCGCTACCACTTCGTGCGTGGCCGCGCGCTGGACCAGGTGGGCCAGACGGAGAACGCGGACAAGTCCTTTGAAGAAGTGAAGCGCCTGGCGCTGACCATCCCCCGCACGGACGTGTTCTACCCGCGCGCGAAGTACCTGGAGGGCCTGGCCTTCTTCCGCAACGGCACGCGCAACAAGGACGCGGCCAGCAAGCGCGGCAACACGGACGTGCTCGCGTCCGTGGAGGCCATGAAGGAAGTGGTGCGCCTCACCCGTCCCATGGCGGGCCGCACCGGCGAGCAGGCGAAGCTGGACAAGTCGCTGCGCGAGCTGGCCTTCATGCAGCTGGCCCGTACGCACTACGGCATGCAGCAGAACCGCTTCTCCATCTTCTATCTGAACAAGGTGGAGCGCGGGAACACGCAGTGGCTGGAGGCCCTCTTCGAGTCCTCCTGGGCCAACTACCGCATCGGCCAGTACGAGCAGGCGCTGGGCAACCTCATCACCCTGTCGTCGCCCTTCTTCCGCGAGGAGTACTTCCCGGAGGCGCTCATCCTCAAGGCGGTCATCTATTACGAGAACTGCCGCTACCGGGAGTCCAACCTCATCCTCCAGGACTTCGAGCGCACCTACCTGCCCGTGCACGACGAACTGGACGGGCTCGTGAAGAAGAACATGGAGGCCTCCGAGTACTACACGGTGCTCGCGGACGTGCAGAAGAAGAACAAGGACGGCCTGGAGAAGAACGGCACGGACGTCATCCTGGAGCGCATCCTGCGGCTGGCCCTCACGGATCAGGACCTGAAGAAGACCAACGACTCCATCCTGGAGCTCGAGGGTGAGATGGACCTGTTCGGCAACAAGGGCGACACGTTCAAGTACTCGGAGCTGACCAAGCAGCTGTTGGAGGAGCTCAAGGTCCAGCGCACCAGCCTCATCTCCAAGGCCGGCATCATGGCCAAGGGCAAGCTGGAGTCGGAGCTGGGCGCGCTCAAGCTGCTCCTGGCCAACGGCCTGCGCATCAAGTTCGAGACGACCACCAAGGAGAAGGAGTTCCTGGAGGAGCAGCTCAAGGCGGGCGGCCGCACGGCCATCGTCAAGAAGTACAAGTTCTCCGTGGCGGTGGCGGACGATCAGCTCTACTGGCCCTACGAGGGCGAGTACTGGCGTGACGAGCTGGGCACGTACCAGTACACGATGACCAAGGGCTGCATCGAGCGCGACACGGCCAACCGTCAAATGCAGTCCGCCGAGGCGATGTAGACGCCTCGCGCTGAGAGTGGGATTCTTCCCGGCCGCCGGAGCGCCCCCTACGCGCGCTCCGGCGGTCTTGTCTTTTCCAACGGTCCCTCGAAGGGACGAGGGAGTGCGAAGTTGGCTCGGGAGGCGTCGCTGCGGGTGGTGTTCGGCATCGCCGTCCTGGACCTCATCGGGTTCGGCATCCTGATTCCGCAGCTGGGCGTGTACGGCGTGCGCTATGGCGCTTCCCCCTTCGCGGTGGGGCTGCTCGTCGCGGTGTACTCGCTGATGCAGCTGGTGGCGGCGCCCATCATGGGGCGGCTGTCGGACCGGTACGGCCGGCGGCCGGTGCTGCTCATCTCCCAGGTGGGCTCGCTGCTGGGCTACGTGCTGTTCGCCTTCGCGCACACGCTGCCCCTGTTGTTCCTGTCCCGCGTCATCGACGGGGTGTCCGGCGGCAACGTGTCCACGGCGCAGGCGGTGGTGGCGGACATCACCAAGCCGCATGAGCGCGCGCGGGGCATGGGCATCATCGGCGCGGCGTTCGGCCTGGGCTTCGTGCTGGGGCCCGCGCTGGGCGGCGTGCTGGGGGCGTGGGGCGGCAACCTGGCCATCGGCCTGTTCGCGGCGGGGCTGTCCGCGCTGAACCTCATCAACACCTGGTTCTTCCTGCCGGAGACGCGCAGGGCGGACTCGCCGTCCGCCACGACGCGCAGCATGCGGGGCGCCGCCGCCGTGTTGACGCTGCCCGTCGTGGGCCGGTGCGTGGTGCTGGTGCTGCTCTACACCGTGGCCTTCGCGCAGATGGAGGGCACCTTCTCCGTGTACCTGCTGACGCGCTTCCTCTCCTCCGGGCCGGTGCCGCTGGAGGGCGGGTGGCTGGTGCACGCGGTGCATCCGGACGCGGCCGTCCTCAAGGAGGCGAGCCTGCGCTCCGGGGCGCTCTTCGCGGTGGTGGGCGTGCTGTCCGCGCTGGTGCAGGGCGGGCTGGTGCGCCGGCTGGTGGCGCCGGCCCATGGCGCGC
>NZ_RAVY01000137.1:0-26716 GCF_003611625.1 Corallococcus sp. CA054B | reverse complement strand
ACCACGCACGTCGCATCGTCCGCTCCTCCCGCACCCGGCCCCGCCGGAAGCCGTCCCGAGCCTACAAGTTGACCTGCCCGCACCCCGCCGCTAATGAATACTCTGTGTCACGGAATATCTCTAAAGAGGATGAAGCGCTCTCGAAGGACATCGACCGGATGCAGGAGTTGATGTTCTCGTTGGGCCGTCGCCGTTCCCTCCGTGACCCCATCGCCAGCACCTGCGAGCAGCTCCAGTTCACGCCGCCCCAGGTGCATGCCCTGCTGTGGCTGGGCCTGGATGGCTCGCTCACCATGGGCGAGCTGGCCCGGCGACTGGGCGTCACCGAAAAGACCGTCACGGGCGTCGTGGACCGCCTGGAGCGCGAAGGCCACCTCGTCCGCGAACGCGGAGAGACCGACCGGCGCATCGTGCGCTGCCGCCTCACCGACAAGGGCAAGCAGACCTTCGCCAAGCTCGACCGCTCCATGCACCGCGCGATGGGCGTGGTGATGGGCATGCTCGACCCCGACGACCGCCAGGCCCTCTTCCGCGTCATGGAGAAGGTGCTCAGCAAGCTGGACGCGCCCGCGCCGGACACCGCGCCGGGGACCTGAGGCACTTCAGCGCCCGCCCGGCGCCCGCGCCCACAAGAGGCGCGGGTGCAGGAGCAGCGCGAACGCCTCCCGCACCGTCCAGTAGGCCCGGTCCCACGCGCGCATCCGCCCGGCGATGGGGGCGGGGCTCGTGGCCACCTCCAACCCCTCGCGCCGGAAGCACTGCCTCGCGCGCAGCAGGTGATACGGGTCGGAGACCACCACCACCCGGCGCGCCCCCCGCTCGCGCAGCACACGCGCGCTGAACCGCGCGTTGGCTTCCGTGGAGTGGCTTTCCTCCTCCAGCACGCACGCGGACGCGGGCACGCCCGCCGCCACTGCCAGCTCGCGCATCACGCGCGCCTCGGACGGCGGATGGGCGCCCACGCCTCCGGACAACACCAAACACGGCGCCACGCCCTGACGGTACAGCGCCACCGCCTGCTCCATGCGCGCCACCAGCGCGCCAGACGGCACACCGCCCGGCAGCACCCGCGCGCCCAGCACCACCAGCGCATCCGCGTCCATCACGCGCTCGCGCCGGCCAAAGCGGTCCACCCAGAAGGCCAGGCCGAACACGCCGCCCGTGAGCACGCCCGCGCACAGGAGCACCGCCCGGCGCGCACGTCCGGGTCTGGGAAGAAGGGCAAGGGGCCGCACCGCCGGGAACCTAGTCCTGCACCGGACATCCCGCGGTCCCGCGAACACCTTCAACGAGGCAATGTGTCCGCGATAACAGGTTTCACCGAGTCCGGCGGACGGACAACCCAGTGAATTGTCGCGATGCGTATCGCCCCGGAGTGGGTCTCAAGACACAATGTGCAAGATGACCCGGCCGGGGTCCGAGGCGAACCTGGAGCGGCCGGTGGGAGGCATACGGATGGATGTCAAAGGCGTCGCATTCCTGGCACGGCAGACCATGGCGGTGCAGGCCTTCGGCGAACCGGCATGGCGGACCTTCGTCGCGGAGCAGGCGAAGCGGGACCCCATCTTCGGGCAGCTCATCATGCCCGTGTCGCGCATCCCGGCGGATGCCTTCCTGCGCTTCAACGAGGCCATGACCCAGCGCTTCTACGGCGGCAACACCAAGGCCTACTGGCAATACGGCATCAAGTCCGCCGAGTACGCGCTGAGCCAGGGCCAGCTCAAGACGATGTTCGGCAAGGACGACTTCCGCCGCTTCGCCCTGTTCACCCCCGGCATCTGGAAGGGCTACTTCACCGAGGGCGAGCTGACCGCGCAGTTGCAGGGCGACACCGTGGAGCTGCGCATCACCGGCGTGCCCCGGCCGCACATCTACTTCGAGCTCGCGGTGATGGGCTTCGCCGCCGGGGGCCTCGCGTACCTGAGCGGCCGCAAGGAGATCCACCACGAGGTGGTGAAGGGCTTCAGCAAGGGGGACATGGAGGTCCTCTACCGCTTCACCCTGCCCACCCCGGCCTGAGCCTCAGGGCGCCGCGGCGGCCGTGGCCGAGCCCGCGGGCGCGGCGCCGGCCGGAGCCACGACGACCGGCGCACCGACCGGAGCCTCGACCGGCGCTTCGGGGGGCGCAAGCCGCAGGTCCGCCACCACGGGATAGTGGTCGGACACGCCCACGCGCAGCACGCGCGTGGACACCGGCGTGAACGCGCCGCACGCCATCACGTAGTCGATGCGCAGGGACGGCAGGAACAGCGGCATCGGGTAGGTGCCCGTCCCGTCGGAGCGGGTGACGCGCGCCACGTCCTGGAGCTGGCGGCGCAGCAGGCGCACCGGGCGCGAGTCCGGGTCGTCGTTCAAGTCCCCCATCAGGAGCCGGGGCCGGGTGTCCTTCGCCAGCAGCCGCGAGATGAAGACGCTCTGACGCACGCGCGCCGCGCCGTTGAAGGGCCGGCGGATGAGGTGCGTGGCGTAGACGCTCACCTCGCGCCCGTCCACGTCCAGCACCGCGTGCGCCAGCGTGCGCGGCTCCGCGCCCCGGGGCGTGGGCAGCGGGTACTGCGCCAGGGACTGAAGCGGGTAGCGAGACAGGAGCGCGATGCCATACGCGCCGCCGTACAGCCGCGTGGTGCCGAAGTGCGCGCGGTACTTCAGGCCGGTGAGCGCGGACAGCCGCTCCACCTGGTCCTCGCCGCGCGCGCGCGTGGAGCCCACGTCCACCTCCTGCAGCGCGACGACGTCCGGGCCCTCCTGGCGGATGACCTCCGCCACCTGCTCCAGCCCCTTGAGACCGGACTGGATGTTGAAGGTCATCACCCGCAGGGCGCCCGGGTCGCGCGCGGGGGCGGCGGCGACAGGGGTGGTGCCCGAGGACAGGGTGGGACGCACGGCGGGACCGGAGGCACAGGCCAGGGTTCCCGCGACGAACAGGGCGGTGAAGAGAGGGCTCGTTCGCATCAAGGGGGGCGATGGTAGGCCGCCCGCCCTCAAGCTGTCGTCCCGCCCCCCGGGCCAGGCCGGAGGGCAGGCGGGCTCAGGCCTTACGGCGGCGGCGCGCGGCCAGCGCCGCGAACACCGCGATGAGCACCGCCGGAGCGCCGCTGGTGGCCGCGGAGCAGCCGCCCTCGTCCTCCTTGATGGGCGCCGGGTCGCTGCCGCCGGTGACGACCACATCCAGCGTGGCGTTGCCGTGCGAGTCACCCGTGGCGTCGCTGTCTCCGTTCACGGAGTTGCCGGCGGCGTACACCTTGTAGGTGCCGTTGGTGGCCGGGGCCACCAGGGAGAAGTCGAAGCGCGCCGAGCCGTCGGTGAGGGTCCTGGGCAGCGTGTGCGTCAGCTCGCCGCTCATCAGCTTCGTGCCCGAGCCCGCGGTCAGCGTCGCGCCGTCCACGGCCACGTTCATGCCGGCCTTCACGCCGGGACCGCCGCTGATGATCAGCGAGTACTGGCCCGTCTGGCCCGCCGTCAGCGCCGTGGGCCCTTCCAGCGTCACCGTGGGGGCGCTCGCCCCGCCGCCGTGGCAGCCGGACGCGGTGCAGGACACGCTCTGCTTGCCGCTGCGCCCGTTGATGCCGGTGGAGTTGGCGAACGCGGAGCCCGCGACAAGGCACACCGCGACCGCGCCCACGGACGGAAGAATGGACCGCATGGAATGAACCTCCTGGGGGGAACTCAGGAAAGAGGAGGCACCCTTGTAGCGCGGCGCGGCGTGGAGCGCAGCAGGCGACACTCCCCTGTGACGCGGAGACAGGGCCTACCGCGACCTACAGTCGGGAGAAGGCGTCGTGGAGGGCCTTCTGGCCGCCGCGCTCCAGCACCTGGCCGTGGCAGACGACGATGCGCTCCACGTCCCACTTCATCGCACGCTGGAGGGAAGCGCGCACGGCCTCCGGGTCCTTGGTGAACAGGCGCAGGAAGCGCGGGGCGGCGAACCGGCCCAGGACGCCGTCCAGCCACAGGTACGCGCGCAGCTTCAGTCCTTCCGCGTGCGCGTAGTGGAAGGCCAGGTCGGTGACGATGGCGGTGCGGGACGGGCGGTGGAAGAAGAGGAACTCGTTGAGCTGGGGCATGCCGCGCACGTGCATCTGGTCCAGCACCGGGGCCCAGGCGGGGTCCGGCAGGTCCTCCAGCTCCAGGTCGATTCGCAGCGCCGGCTGCTTCGCGCGCAGCCCCTTGGGCGCCACCACGCGGGCGTCGGGGAAGGCCGCGGCCCAGTCCGGCAGGTGCAGGTGGTGGAAGAGGTTGGGGGCCACGAGGAAGCGCACCGGCCCCAGGGCCGCCACGTCGGCTCTCCGCTCCGGCGTGAAGGCGACGGGCGAGTGCACCCACAGCCCGCCGTCCGGCAGGCGGAGGACCGTCATCCTGCCCCCCACCGGGACGCCGAAGAGGGAGAAGGGGGCGTCGAACACGTGGACGTCGTCGGTGAGCTGGCGGGGCGCGGTGTCAGGGGGCGTGGGCATGGCGGGTCGTTTTCCAAGCACGGACGGCGTCCAGGGGACGAGTCCGGCCTGTGTCCGGCGTTGATTTCCGGAACATCCCGGCGTAGGCAACTCCCACTTTCCATCCCCTAGCAAGGTTCCCAAGCACATGGCCGAGAAGCTCACGCCCCGCGAGAAGGGCTTTTCCGAGTGGTACGTCGACCTGGTCCAGAAGGCGAAGCTCGCCGACTACTCGGACGTGAAGGGCTGCATGGTCATCCGCCCCAACGGCTACGCGCTGTGGGAGAACATCCAGCGGACGATGGACAAGATGTTCAAGGACACGGGCGTGAAGAACGCCTACTTCCCGCTGCTCATCCCGGAGTCCTTCCTCAAGAAGGAAGCCGAGCACGTGGAGGGCTTCAACCCGCAGCTGGCCGTCGTCACGCACGCGGGTGGCGCGAAGCTGGAGGAGCCGTACGTCATCCGGCCCACGTCCGAGACCATCATCAACCGCAGCTTCTCCAAGTGGATCCAGAGCTACCGCGACCTGCCCCTGCTGGTGAATCAGTGGGCCAACGTGATGCGCTGGGAGATGCGCACGCGCCTGTTCCTGCGCACCACGGAGTTCCTCTGGCAGGAGGGCCACACCTGCCATGAGACGGAGGCGGACGCGGAGGAGCGCACGCTGCAGATGCTGGAGGTCTACCGCACGTTCGCGGAGGACTACATGGCCATGCCCGTGCTGCCGGGGCGCAAGTCGGAGTCGGAGAAGTTCGCCGGCGCGCTGCGCACGTACAGCATCGAAGCCATGATGCAGGACAAGAAGGCGCTCCAGGCGGGCACCAGCCACAACCTGGGCCAGAACTTCGCCAAGGCCTTCGACACCACGTTCCAGGGCCGCGACGGCAAGGTGCACCACGTGTGGCAGACGTCGTGGGGTTCCTCCACGCGCCTCATCGGCGGGCTCATCCTCACGCACTCGGATGACGCGGGCCTCGTGGTGCCGCCGAAGATCGCCGCCACGCACGTGGTCATCATCCCCATCGCCGGCAAGGCGACGGACGCGGAGAAGACGCAGGTGATGGAGAAGTCGCACGCGCTCGCCGCGGACCTGCGCAAGGCGGGCCTGGGCGTGGTGGTGGACGACGACGAAACGAAGGGCCCGGGCTTCAAGTACAACGAGCACGAGCTCATCGGCACGTGTCTGCGCATCGAGCTGGGGCCCAAGGACCTGGCCAAGGGCTCGTGCGTGATGGTGCGCCGCGACCTGCGCCAGAAGGAGTTCGTGTCGCTGGACGAGGCCGTCGCCAAGGCCCAGGCCATGCTGGATCAGATGCAGAAGGACCTGTTCCAGAAGGCCAAGGACTTCCGCGACTCGCACACCTTCGAGGTCAACTCCTACGAGGAGCTGAAGACGCGCGCGGAGGACGGCTTCCTGCTGGCGCACTGGGACGGCGACCCGAAGACGGAGGCGCGCATCAAGGAGGAGACGGGCCTCACCACCCGCTGCCGCCCGTTCAGCCTCAAGCAGGAGCCGGGCAAGTGCGTGATGACCGGCAACCCGTCGCAGGGCCGCATCGTGTTCTCCAAGGCGTACTGAGCACGCTCTGACGTGTGCCGCACCGCGGGGCTGGGAGGCGACTCCCGGCCCCGTTGTCGTTTCAGCCTGTCAGCTGGCGGCGAGCAGGCCGCGCTTCCGGGGCAGGTAGGTGGCCACCGGCTCCGGCTTGCCCGCGACGGGCAGCGGGGCCGCGGCCTCGAAGTCGAAGGTGTCCCTGCAGCGCTCGCGTGTGGCGTGGGAGACGAGCACCGGGGTGCCGACCTTCTTCGTCAGGCCCTCGATGCGGCTGGCCAGGTTCACCGCGTCGCCAATGACGGTGTACTCGCGGCGCTGCTCGCTGCCGACGGCGCCCACCACCACGCGGCCGGTGTGGATGCCCACGCCGATGTCGAGCGTGAACTCCCCCCGGGCGGTGCGCTCCCGGTTGAGCGTCTCCAGCGCCTCCAGCATGGCCAGCCCGCAGGCGACGGCGGCCTCCGGGTGGTCGGGCTGATCCAGAGGGGCGCCGAAGTACGCGAGGATGCCGTCGCCGATGAACTTGTCCAGGGTGCCGCCGTGGCGGAACACCACCTCCACCATGCGCGACAGGTACTCGTTGAGCAGCGCCACCACCTGGGGGCTGTCCATCCGGTCCGACAGCGTGGTGAAGCCGCGGATGTCGGAGAACAGCAGCGTCACCTCGCGGTGCTCGCCGGCCTCGCCGTCGGTGCCGCGCTCGGAGATGCGCCGGGCGACCTCCGGGGAGAAGAAGCGGCCCAGCCGTTCGCGCTGCATCTCCTCGCGCACCACGTCCGTCACCAGTCCCATCACCGTGCGGCTGATGAAGAAGGCCACGGACGACGCGAGCACCATCACCAGCACCATGCCGGGCAGGAACTGGGAGGGCGCCAGGCCCGCGCTCAAGGTGAGCAGGGCCACCGCGACGATGCCCAGCGCCGTGGCCCCCGCGACAATGAGCCGTGACAGCGTCACCATGGACACGATGACCACCAGCACCAGGTACACGCCCATGGTGAGCAGCGCGGTGGGCACGCCGTTGGCGGTGGCCGGGATGGCCTGCGCCTGGAGGAAGTAGATGAGGGGCATGTCCAGCAGCGCCACGCCCAGCGCGGGCCGCCGCAGCAGCTCCGGCACCCGGCGCGCCGCCGCCCACAACACCGCCGCGAGCGCGATATAGGCGCCCAGCACGCCGCGCGACACGCTCCAGTCGTCCGCCAGGGCCAGCAGGAGCCACGCGGTGGTGGCGCCGACGCGCGTCATGTTGAGCCAGGAGCCCACATCGGCCCGCCACTCTTCCAAACGACGTTGCAGGGTGGCTTCGGCTCGGGCGCGTGAGAACAGAAACCGCATGTATCAACACAGGCTACCCCACGCATGGGGCGCTCTCCAGGCGGGGGCGCCCTGCGTTAGGGTCCTGGCCCATGGCGAGCATCGGGCACGTGGCGGTGGGCATGGCGTTGGGGCGTTACGAGACGGGAGCGGGCGCGCCCTGGCGGCGGCGGGTGGCGGTGATGGCGTTCCTGTCCCTGCTCGCCCTGCTGCCGGACGCGGACGTGGTGGCGTTCGCGCTGCGCACCCCCTACGCGGCGACGTGGGGACACCGCGGTGCGTCGCACTCGTTCGTGTTCGCGGCGGCGGTGGCGCTCGCGGTGGCGGCGCTGGCCCGGTGGAAGGGAGAGTCCGCCATGCGCTGGGGCCTCGTGACGCTCGCGGCGGTGGCCAGCCACGGCATCCTGGACACGCTCACGGACGGCGGGCTGGGCGCGGCCCTCTTCTGGCCCTTCTCCAACGCGCGCGTCTTCGCCCCGGTGCGGCCGCTGCCGGTGGCGCCCATTGGCGCGGGCATGCTGTCCGCGCGAGGCCTGTACGTGAGCGGCGTGGAGCTCCTCGTGTTCCTGCCCGCCTGGGTCTACGCGCTGTGGCCCCGGAAGAAGGCGCGCGCGGCAGGGAGCGTCCAGGTTCCCTGAGGGAGGTCTTTCACGATGCGCCTGTTCACCGCCGTGACGCTGGGAGACGCCCTCACCGCAGAAACCGAGCGGGGCATCGAGCGCCTGCGCGCCCTGGCCCCGGACGCGAAGTGGGTGCGGCCGGAGGGCGTGCACCTGACGCTGCTCTTCCTGGGGGACGTGGAGGACAGCCGCCTGCCGGAGCTGCGCGACGCGCTGGAGCCGGTGGGGCTCTATCACTCGCCGTTCGTGCTGTCGGTGGCGGGCGGCGGGGCGTTCGGCTCACCGTCCCACCCGCGCGTGCTCTGGGCGGACGTGCGCGGGGACACCGCCGCGCTGAAGGCGCTCCAGGCGGACGTGGCGCGCGCGCTGGAGCCCCTGGGCTTCACGTCGGAGCACGGCGAGTACGTCGCGCACCTGACGCTGGCCCGGGCCCGGCCCCCGCGCGGGGACCCGGCGCTGGCGGCGTGCGCCCGCGAGCTGCAAGGCGCGTCCTGGGGTGAGGGGCGCGTGGACCGGCTGGTGCTGTTCGAGAGCACGCGCGGCCACTACGTGCCCCGGCTGGAGGTGATGCTGGAGCGCGGCTAGCAGGCGCGCAGGGACTCCGCCACGGGCACGGCGGCGGGCAGCGTGACGGTGAGCAGCGTGCCGCGGCCCTCGCGGCTCTCCGCGCGCAGCGTGCCGCCCAGGCCGGTGACGATGGTGTGGCTCACGGACAGGCCCAGGCCGGTGCTGTTGGGGCGCGCGGTGGCGAAGGGCTCGAAGATGTGCGCGAGCGCGTCCGGGGACAGGCCCTTGCCGGAGTCCTGCACCTCCACCACCACCTCGCCGTCCTCGCTGGTGTAGGCCGCCACGCGCAGCACGTTGTGCGCGGCGTCCTGCATGTCCATCTGCTGCAGGCCGTTGAGCAGCAGGTTGAGGAAGAGCTGGGTGAGGCGCGCCTCGTCCGCGTCCACCGTGGGCATGTCGTGGAAGTCCCGCTCCAGCCGCGCGCGGTGCTGCAATTCGCCGCGCAAGAGCTTGAGCGCGTTCTCCAGCACCGGCTGCACGGCCACGCGGGCGCGGTGCTCCGGCGGCTTGCGCGACAGCGTGCGCAGGTCCTGCACGATGTGCTTGAGCCGGGTGGCGCCCTCCACCGTCTCGCTCAGCGCATCCAGCATGTCGTCCAGGTCCGCGCGCGGCACGGGCTTGCCGTCCAGCAGCGGCTGCTTCAGGCGGTCCATCTCCTCGCGGATGTACGAGAGGTTCGCCAGCACGAAGGCCAGCGGGTTGTTCATCTCATGGCCCACCGCCGCCGCGAGCGAGCCCAGCGCGGACAGCCGGTCCGCCTGGAACAGCCGCGCCTCCAGTTGCTTGCGCAGCGTCACGTCGCGCGCGAACACGCGCAGGCCCGGCGGGTCCCACAGCTGCGCGACGGTGAGCTCCCAGTAGCGCCCGTCCAGGTGCACCGTGGGCGGCGGCTCTCCCGGAGGCGCGCCCCGCCATGCCCAGACGATGGCCGCGTTCACCAGCGGGTGCGCGGCGCCCTTCTCCACCAGGTCCTGGAAGGCCGCGTGGGTGGCGGGGTTCGCGTACCGCAGCTCCCCGCCCATGCCCAGCTCCAGGAGCGGCTCCGGGTGCAGCAGCGGGAACGACGCCAGCCGGTACAGCGGATCCTCCAGCGCGCGCAGGCCGCTGACGTCGCGCACCAGCAGGCCCAGCCGCATCCCCGTGTCCCCGGGCGAGGGCTCGCAGGGGGTGATCTCCGCCGCGTAGACGCGCTCGTCGCCGTTCACGGTGAGCCGGTACTCCAGCCGCCCGTCGGAGCCGCCCCGGAGGACGGCGTCGAGCAGGGACATGAGGGGCTTGCTCGCGGCGGTGCCCAGGACCTCCTCCAGCTTGCGCCCCTCCCCGCCGCGCATGTCCAGGCCGAAGGCGCGGCCGGACGGGGACCACAGCCGCAGGCAGCGGCCTTCCGCGTCCAGCTCTCCGGCCAGGTACTCGGCGGCCCCCGTGGGACGCGGACCGGCGGCGGGCGCGTCCAGACCGGGCGACCGGACGAAGGTCTCCACCCGGAAGGGGCCCATGAGCATCTCCAGGCCCGCGCCGTCGGTGTTCATCCGCGTGAGGACGGAGATGAGCGCCTGCGCGTCCGCCTCCGGCATCCGCTTGGTGAGGATGAGGCCGTCGGCGAGCGTGGGGATGGTGAAGAGGAACGGCGTGAGCCGGGGGGCGTCCGCGCCCAGGTACGTCGTCAGCGTGGCGCGCATCGCGTGCGCGTCCTTGTGGTTGCAGAAGAGCGCGCACAGGTCCGACTCGCCGCGCATCACCGCGTCCAGCGCCTTGCGGTAGGTGCCCAGGAAGCGCTGCTCGGAGAAGAGCGTGTCCGGGCGCAGGCCCAGCGACTCCAGGTGGCGCACCGGCAGCAGGTGCCCGCCGGTGGAGCGCGGCGCCACCCACGCCACGCGCTTGCCCGCCAGCGTCTCCAGCGTCAGCGGCTCGTCCGAGCGGCAGATGAAGGCCGCGTGGTAGTAGCAGCTGCCGGAGCGCACCGCGCGCAGCACCGCGCGCGCCTGCGGCTCGAAGGCGTTGCACTGCTCGGCGGTGCCCCAGGCCATCTCCACCCGGCCTGAAGCGAGCTCCGCCTCCAGGTACTCGTAGGTGGGCGCCATGGACATCACCACCGGGCGGCCCATCCGCTCCGACAGCGCCCGCGCGAACAGCTCCACGCGCACGTGCTCCCGTACCTCGCCGAGGGACGGATAGAGCAGGCAACGGATGGGCGAGTTCGATGCGGTCACGACGAATTCCTCCGATGGTCCCCCTCTCCCGCACGCACGGACTGCCGGCTCGCGAGTGCTGCGTAGTTACCTGAAAATTTCCGGCAATGCCACACTATTCTTGATTCGCTGTAATAAGTAGATTCCCCAGGTTTACCACGCTCCGACCCAGGGTCGGAAGCGACTTCCACATACCAGGGGTGAAACCCGCTCTGAGATGGCTGGCACCGGGGCTGCACTGGAAGTGGGTGGACGGGTGCAGCCCATGAAAGGGACGGACGGATGCGCTGGCTTGTCAGGGGACTGTGGCTGTTGGCCCTCGTGCTGGTGGGGGCGACGTGGCTGGTGGGCCGCGAGACGAAGGCGGCGCCGCGCGAGGCGGAGGGCGTGGCGGCGAAGGTGCGGACGGGGGACGTGGTGTTCCAGACGTCGGGATCACGCCAGTCGAAGGCCATCCAGGTCGCCACGCACAGCCCGCTGTCGCACGTGGGGCTGGTGGAGGTGACGCCGGAGGGGACGTTCGTGGTGGAGGCGGTGCAGCCCGTGAAGCGCACGCCGTTCGCGCGATGGAAGGCGCGTGGGGTGAAGGGGCGGCTGCTGGTGATGCGTCCGCAGGGAGTGGATGACGCGGCGAAGGCGCGGGCGGTGGAGGAGGCGAAGCGGCACCTGGGCAAGCCGTACGACGCGCTCTTCGGGTGGGGGGACGAGGCGATGTACTGCTCGGAGCTCGTGCGCAAGGCGTACGCGGCAGGAGCGGGCGTGGAGTACGGCAGGATGGAGCGGCTGGGCGACCTGGACGTGGCGGGGCTGAAGCGTGAAATCGCCGAGCGCTACCGCGGTCCGGTGCCGGTGGACCTGGAGCTGGTGACGCCCGCGAGCCTGGCGGCGGATGCCAGGCTCGCGGTCGTGTATTCGGATTTCCCGCGGGCGCCCTAGCGCTTCACGCGCAGGACCTGGAACCCCTTCCCTCCGGCCCCAAAGCCCTTCAGGTTGTCCGCGCGCACCACCAGGTCGCCATTGGACAGCACGCCCCAGACCTCCGCGCGGGCCAGGACGCCGCTGGTGGTCCGCTCGTAGGTCCGGGCCTCCGTCCAGGTCACGCCGTCCGTGCTGGTGAAGAGCCGCGCGTAGAGGTCCGACGCGGGCTGCACGTCGCCCACGTCCGCCCGCGCCGTTCCCAGCACGAAGCCGCCTCCCGGCAGTGCCTCCAACGAGTACGCCGGTCCCGGCAACGTCATCAGCGCGTCCACGCGTCCGCTCGCGTACACGCGCAGGAGCTTCGGGTGCTCGGGCTCATAGAGCGTGGACTGCCCCAGCAGCAGCTCTCCGCCCGACAACACCGTGCCTGTCACCGCGTTGGCCGCGTAGCCGCCCATCACCTTCGTCCAGGTGCGGCCTCCGTCCGTCGAGCGCATCACCGCCGCCTGCGCGCTGCTGCTCCCGAACGTGGCCCACAGCACGCTGCGCGTCGTATCCGCGTACAGCGCCGTGCCGTGCCGGTGGTCCTGGAACGTCGCGCGCGGGGTCCACGTCGCTCCGCCGTCCGTGCTCGCCCACAGCCGCAGCGGCGTGCTCCCGGACGTGAACGTCTGGTACTCCAGGAAGAACACCGTGCTGCCCAGCTCCGCGAAGCTCGCGGGAGACATCGCGCGGTAGCTCCCCAGCGAGGCCACGTCCGCCCACGTGCGCCCGCCATCCGTGGAGCGCTCCAGGTGGTAGCCGCCGCCGCGGCTCATCTGCGCCAGCAGCGTCCCGTCCTTGAGCGCCGCCATCACCCAGAACGACGCGCCGCCCACGCCCTGCCCTCTCGCGCTGAAGGTGCGCCCGCCATCCGTGCTCGCCAACAGCTTCGAGCGGCTCCCGTCCAGCGCCAGCGCGTACACGGTGCCCGCGCCGTCCACGGCCAGCACCTCGTGCGTGGTGTTCGTGAACACCGGCTCCAGCGTCACCGGCCCCTGCGTCCCGCCATCCACCGGCGGCGTGCCCGCGTCCACGCCTCCATCCGAGGTGCCCGAGCCGGCGTCCGGCGTCCCCGCGTCCACGCCTCCATCCGAGGTGTCCGAGCCTCCGTCGCTCGCACCACCGCCATCCGGAGTCCCCGAACCGGCATCCGGAGCACCGCCGCCATCTGGCGTCCCGCCGTCCTGTCCGGAGCCGCCGCCTCCTTCCGGCTGGCGAGCCAGCGCCACGCGCATCACCCGGCCGCTGGAGTTCGCGTCCACCGCGTCGCCGTAGAAGCACGGCACCTCCGTGACGCTGTCCGGCAGCACGTCCAGGGTGCTCAGGTAGCCCTTGAAGCTCGTGCGCGAATCCAGCGTCACCGGGTCGCTGAACACGCCGTCGCGCAGCACCCGCACGCGGATCTCGTAGTCCGTCGCCGTCTGGAAGTGATTGTAGAAGACATACAGCGCGTCCCCGATGCGCGTCACCGCGGGCTGCAGCGCCCAGTCCGGCGTCCCCTCCACCAGGATGCGCGAGCCGAACGACGTCCCGTCGAAGCGCCGGTAATACAGCCGCTCCGTCTCGTCCTTGTAGACCAGGTGGATGCCGCCCCTGCCGTCCTCCACCGCGCTCAGCGCCGCGCCGTGGTAGATGCCGTCGGAGAACGCGTCCCGCTGCGGCCCCCACGTGTCCAGCGGATCCGCGGCATCACGCACCCGCATCCGCGTGGGCTCGAAGCCGTCGTGCATGGCCCAGAAGAAGACGAGCTTGGACCCCACGCTGAGCAGCCGTCCCCCGCCCCGCTTCCGCGTCCGCCCCAGGTCCGGCTGCTTCTGGAAGCTCGCGCCGCCGTCCGTGGACACCGCCACCACCGCCGTGGCGCCGCCGTCCGGCTCCAGCCGGAACGCCTGCACCCACAGCCGCCCCTTTGAATCCCGCGCCAGCAGCGCCCGCGAATACGCCGTCGAGCTGTCCGCGTTGAACACCCGCACCGCCGGCTCCGGCGCCCAGGTGTCCTGCGCCGCGTCGTAGCGCCACCACTGGAAGTACACGTCGTGCCGCGACGACGCCGCCAGGGACGGGCCTTCGTACGCGTAGACCATCGCCACGTCGCGCCCCACCGCGACCAGCTCCGCCCGGTCGTGGTGCGACGCATCCGGCTGGATTTCCGCCAGCTTGGAGAAGCCCTGGAACCCGTCCTCGGAGCGGAACAGGTTCAGCCCCTCGCCCCCGGCCCCCTGCTGCTGGATGGCCAGGAGCCACGTGGGCGCATGCCCATTGCCTGTCTCGATTCGAACCGCGTGCCGATGCGCTGGCAGCGTCAGGGCATTGCCCCCGCCAGCCGGCACCATGGGCACTCCTCCCGCCGCCACCACCGTGGTCAGCAGGGCCCCCACCCAGGACATCATGTGATTGTGCGCCCCCTGTCGTATCCCCGCCCGAAAGGTAGGGATGGCAGACCCGGGAGCAATCCGGTGGAGGCGGACACGAAGGGCCCGGCCTTCTCCACGCGGACAGGTGAACACACCCACCGCGCGACGCCCCCCAAGACTGTTGGGAGCGTCGCGTCGGCGCCCTGCGACTACTTCGCCTTGCGGCGGCGCGGAGCGGCGGTGCCCGCGTCGGTGGTCGTGCCCGCGTCCATGCCCTCGAGCGTGCCCGCGTCACCGGCGGTGCCGGCGTCCGGCGGCGTGGCCGTGGTGATGGCCGGGGGCGGGTTCACCAGCTTCAGCGAGGTGAGGAACGTGTCCGCCGTGGTGTTGGGGTGGTTGGGGTTGTAGATGACCAGCAGCGTGTACAGACGCGGGCCCACCAGGAAGTTGCGCGCCTTGATCTCCCCGACCACCGGCGAGCTGACCGTGTAGGCCTTGCCGGGGTAGCCATCCAGGGTGACGTCCGACTCTTCCTTGATGGTGCCCTGGACCTGCTTGACCAGGCCGTCCTTGCCCTCGTTCAGCAGGGCCTCCGGGGGACGGCTCGCCACCAGGCGCTCCGGGTAGTCCGCGGTGCTGACGGAGTAGATGGTGCCGTCCTCGGTGCGCGAGGAGAAGGCCGCGGTGTTCACCGTGTTGGCGCCCAGCGGGACCTGCTTGCGCTCCACCTGGGGCTCCGTCGGCATGCCGATGGTGAAGCCTTCCGTGGCCTCGTAGGGCTTGAAGGCCGGGGCCGGGGCACCCGTCTCGGTGCCGCCCGCCTCGCCCGGAACGGGCTCGTTGGGCACATCCTCGATGGTGGAGGTGGCCGAGGGACCCCCGGTGCCGCCCGAGGAGGAGCCGTCGGTCTTCTGCTGGTTGGCGCACGCGCCGGCGATGAGCGCGAGCGTGGTGAGCGAGGCAAGGAGGAGGCGGGACAACGGGCGCATGGGCACGCTTCCTGAGAGGGAAGTGGAAGGAAACAGACTGTCTTGCCGGACGGTAGACGAAGTCCTCCGCCGCTGACTACCCGAGTTTCGACGCGGCGCGAGCAACTTGCCCAAGCCCCGCCCCCGAAAGCGTCCGGGGGCGGACAACGCGCACCAGGGCCGGAAATTCGGCGCGGGAGGGCTATTCGCCCAGGTACGCGCGCCGCACCTCGGCGCTGTCCAGCAGCGCCTTGCCGGGGCCGGCCATCACCACCTCGCCCGTCTCCAGCACGTAGCCGTAGTGGGCGGCGTTGAGGGCCAGGTGCGCGTTCTGCTCCACCAGGAGCACGCTGACGCCGGTGGCGTTCACCTCGCGCAGCGTGCGGAAGATGGTCTCCGTCACCTGCGGCGCCAGGCCCAGGGACGGCTCGTCCAGGAGCAACAGCTGCGGCTTGCTCAAGAGCGCCCGGGCGATGGCCAGCATCTGCTGCTCGCCGCCGGACAGCGTGCCCGCCAGCTGCTTCTGACGCTCGCGCAGCACCGGGAACAGGCTGAAGCCCTTGTCCATGTCCAGGCGCACCTGGGCGGTGTCCTTGCGCAGGTACGCGCCCAGCTCCAGGTTCTCCGTCACGGTGAGGTTGGGGAAGATGCCCCGGCCCTCCGGCGCATGCGCCATGCCGCGCGGCACCAGCTGGTGCGCCTTGAGGCCGGTGATGTCCTTGCCCGCCAGCGTGATGCGCCCCGCGGTCGGCTTGAGCATGCCGCTCACCGCGCGCAGGGTGCTCGTCTTGCCCGCGCCGTTGGCACCGATGAGGGCCACCATCTCGCCCTTGCCCACCGTCAGGGACACGCCCCGCAGCGCTTGGATGGCGCCGTAGCGGACCTGGATGCCCTCCACCGACAGGAGCGGCTCGAACGCGCGCCGCTCGCCCAGCACCTTCACCGGCTCGCTCACGCCGCGCCTCCGTGGGACTCCAGGTAGCTGTCGCCCAGGTACGCCTCGATGACCTTGCGGTCGCTGCGCACCTCCGCCGGGGCGCCGCGGGCGATGGTCTCTCCGTGGTCCAGCACGGTGATGCGCTCGCAGATGCCCATCACCAGCTTCATGTCGTGCTCGATGACCAGCACCCCCAGCGAGAACTCGTCGCGCAGCCGGCGGATGAGCACCATCAGGTCCGCCTTCTCACGCGTGTTCATGCCCGCCGCGGGCTCGTCCAACAGCAGCACCTTGGGGCGCGTGCCCAGCGCGCGGGCGATCTCCAGCCGGCGCTGCTCGCCGTAGGGCAGGTTCTTCGCCTCTTCGTCGCGCCGGTGCGACAGGCCCATGACCTCCAGGAGGTGCTCCGCCTGGCGCGTCAGCTCGCGCTCCTCGGCCTGGAAGCCGGGGGTGAGCAGCAGCGCGCGCCACCAGTCGCGGTAGTTGCGCATCGCCGTGCCCGCCTTGGCCAGGGGGCCCATGACCACCGGGTGCAGCGCCCCTTGCGCGCGGCAGGCCACCTTCACGTTGTCCAGCGCCGTCAGGGCGCGGAACAGGCGGATGTTCTGGAACGTGCGCGCGAGGCCCAGGTGGTTGATCTGATGCGGCACCCAGCCGTTCACCCGCTGCCCGGCCACGCGCACCTCGCCCTCGGTGGGCTGGTACACGCCGGTGAGCACGTTGAACGCGGTGGACTTGCCCGCGCCGTTGGGACCGATGAGGCCCAAGAGGTCGCCCTGGCGCACGGTGAGGTTGAAGTCCGTGAGGGCCTTGAGGCCCCCGAAGCGGATGCTCACGCCGGACGCCTGGAGCAGCGCGTCTCCAGTGCCCGAGGCGGAGACAGGAGTCACGGCGGCGCTCATGTCAGCCCCTTCTTCTTCCGGGGAAGCCACCGGGGCAGCACGTCCCAGAGCTCCTTCGTGCCGAACAGGCCCTGCGGCCGCGCCAGCATCAGCACGACCAGCATGATGCCGTACACGGGCATGCGGATCTGATCCACCTTCTGCGCCAGGCTGCCCCCCGCGCCCAGCGCGCCGAACAGCGAGCGCAGGCCTTCGGGCAGCAGCGTGAGGAAGATGGCCGCGACGATGGCGCCCGTGCTGGAGCCCAGGCCGCCCAGCACCACCATGACGACGATCTCCATGGACTTCACGAAGGTGAACGAGCCCGGGTTGATGATGGGCACGAAGTGCGCGAACAGGCCGCCGGCGATGCCCGCGAAGAACGACGAGATGACGAACGCGCGGACCTTGTAGCCGGTGGTGTCCACGCCCATGGCCTCCGCGGCCACCTCGTCCTCGCGGATGGCCCACAGGCTGCGGCCGTGGCTGGAGCCCGCGATGCGCCGGGCCACCAGCACCACCAGGAAGACCCAGAAGTACACCATGGCCACGCTGGAGTACTGCGGGATGCCGGACAGGCCCAGCGCGCGGCCAAAGGCCTCCGTGTTCTGCACCACCACGCGGATGATCTCACCGAAGCCCAGCGTCACGATGGCCAGGTAGTCCCCGCGAAGCCGCAGGGAAGGCAGGCCCACCAGGAAGCCGCACAGCGCCGCGCAGGTGCCGCCCGCGAGCAGCGCCACGGTGAAGAGCACCTGGTCGCTGGCGGCCACCGGCAGGAAGGACAGCGCCACCTCCTTGAGCTCCAGGGACGTGACGCCCGCGATGTACGCGCCCACGGCCATGAAGCCCGCGTGGCCAATGGAGAACTGGCCCGTCATGCCGTTCACGATGTTGAGGCTCACCGCGAGGATGATGTTCACCCCCACCACGGACAGCAGGTACGTGGCGAAGGGCGAGGTGTTCAGCAGCACATCCGCCAGGACCACCATCGGCACCGCGATGAGCACGGGCAGGATGCCGCGCAGGGCCGGGGGCACGCGGCTCGCGGTTTCGTCGGACAACGTCGTCGCGCCAGGGATGGCCATCAGACCTTCTCCGCCGCGACCCGGCCGAACAGACCGCCCGGCTTCACCAGCAGCACCAGGATGAGGAAGCCGAAGGCCACCGCGTCACGCCAGGTGCTGGCCGCGTAGCCCACCACGAACTCTTCCACCAGGCCCAGGAGCAGCGCGCCCACCACGGCGCCCGGCACGTTGCCGATGCCGCCGATGACCGCCGCCACGAAGGCCTTGAGGCCCACGTACAGGCCCATGAGCGGGCTCACGGACGTGTCCTTGATGGCGTAGAGCAGGCCCGCGCCCGCCGCCAGCGCGCTGGAGAGCATGAACGTCAGCGCGATGATGCGGTCGGTGGGGATGCCCATCAGCGCCGCGGTGCGGTGGTCGAAGGACACCGCGCGCATCGCCTTGCCAAAGCGCGTCCGGTACACGAGGAACTGGAGCGCGGCCATCAGCGCCACGGCGATGAGGAAGCTGATGACCTGCCAGTTCCACACCACCACGTCGCGGTCGCCGATGATGAACCACTCGCTGGGGACGATGACCTCCGGGAAGGCCCGGGGGGACGCGCCCGGCAGGAAGCCGATGTCCAGCTGGAAGCCGTACGACAGCGCGAACGAGATGCCGATGGCGGTGATGAGCGCGGTGAGGCGCGGCTTCTCACGCAGGGGCCGGTAGGCGAAGCGCTCGATGAGGAAGCCGAGCAGCGCGCACCCCACCATGGCCACCGCGAAGATGAGGACCACGCCCCACATGGAGCGCTGCGCCTGCCGCCCGAGGGCGAAGGCGGTCGCGTAGCCCATGTAGACGCCGACCATCATCACGTCGCCGTGGGCGAAGTTGATGAGCTTGAGGACGCCGTACACCATCGTGTAGCCCAGCGCGACCAGGGCGTAGATGGTGCCGGCGGCCAGACCATTGATGAGGTGCTGGATGAGCTGCGACATGTGCCGGGGTGGACCCTGGGTTTAAGGCGAGATGGTGGTGACGTAGGTGGACTTGCCGTCCTGGACCTTCAGCACCACGGCGGACTTCACCGCGTTGCGCTTCGCATCCAGCGTGATGTTGCCCGCCACGCCGGGGAAGTCCTTCGTCTTCGCGATGGCCGCGCGCACCGCGGGGCCACTGGTGTCCGGGGCGTTCTTGAGCGCCTCGATGGCGACGCGCGCGGCGTCGTAGCCCAGCGCCGCGAGCGCGTCCGGCACCGCGCCGTTGTTGTCCGCCTTGTAGTCCGCGATGAACTTCTTCACGCGCTCGTCCGGGTTGTCCGGCGAGTAGTGGTTGGAGAAGTAGCTGCCTTCAATGGCGCTGCCGCCCAGTTCGAAGAGCTTCTCGGAGTCCCAGCCGTCGCCGCCCATCAGCGGCACCTTCAGGCCCAGCTCACGCGCCTGGCGGGCGATGATGCCCACCTCGCTGTAGTAGCCCGGCACGTAGATGCCCTCCGGCTGCGTCTTCTTGATGGCGGTCAGCTGCGCGCGGTAGTCCGTGTCTCCCTGGCTGTAGCTCTCCGTGGCCGTGATCTTGCCGCCCAGCTCCGCGAACTTCTGGCGGAAGACCTCCGTGAGGCCAATGGAGTAGGCGCTCTTGTTGTCCTGGAGCACCGCGACCTTGTTGAGCTTGAGGTTCTCCCGCGCGAACTTCGCCATCACGAAGCCCTGGAACGGGTCGATGAAGCAGACGCGGAAGATGTTCTCGCCCTTCTCCGTCACGGAGGGGTTCGTGGACGACGGGGTGATCATGGGCACGCCGGCCGCCTGGGCCTTCTCCGCCATGGCCAGGGAGCTGGAGGACGCCACCTCGCCCAGGATGAGCACCACCTTGTCCTGGGTGATGAGGCGGGTGACGGCCTGCGCGGCCTCCTCCGGCTTGCTCTGGTCGTCGTACACGCGCACGACCAGCTTCTTGCCCTTCACGCCGCCAGCCGCGTTGGCTTCCTTCACCGCCAGCGCGATGCCGTTGCGGGTGGAGATGCCGAACGTCGCCTGACCGCCCGTCAGCGCGCCCACTTCGCCCAGCACGATGACGTCGTCACCGGCCGGGGGCGTGCCGCCGCCCTGCGCGGTGGCCGGGGCCTGCGCCGCGGGGGCGCCTCCCGCCTCTCCCGTGGGCTGCGTCTTCTTCTCGCAGGCGGCCGCCAGGACGGCGAGCGCTGCGAGGAGCATCGGGGCAAGTCGTCGCATGCGGGGGCTTCCTCCGGGGGAGATGACGGGCAAAGCCCCGGTTTTCTAGGGGAGCCCTCCCCATGGGTCAAGCGCACAGCTTGGCTCCGGAGTCCCGCCAACACCCCGGAACATCGCTGTCGCCAGCCCCTGCCCCGACCATGAGTGCGCGCCCTGCCCGCTCAGGGCTCCAGCCAGAAGTGCTCCCGCCCCGACGGTCCCCGGCGGATCCTCGGTAGGACCTGGGGCCCGGCCCCTGGCGCCTCGACGGCTTCCCAGGCCGGCATGTCTTCATGCGTCAGCGACCACCCGGCGGAGGAAGGGGCCTCGGCGTCCGGTAGCGCGCCAGGCGTCCAGGAGGCGGGCTCCAGGCCCAACGTCTCGTCTCCTGACGCCTCGTCTGGGGTGGACTCCGCAAACGCCGCTCCCGCGCGGCGGCGCAGGAATCGGCCCGCCATCAGCAGTCCCACCGCGCCGGTCATCCAGCCGAGTCCCCGGCCAGGTCTCGTGGCTCGCATCGCAGATGCCTCCTCATGCGGGCCGGTCCCTCCGGACTCGCAACCTCACAGTGAGGTGTGGGGACGCGCGCGGACAACGTGAAGCCCGGGGTTCCGCTCCTGGATGCCTGCCCTCCGGACAGGGCGCGGGGAGTCGTCTGGCGCGTCGTTGCCAGCGGCGTGCGGCGTGCCGAGCCCCTGGAGCATCCAGCACCAGGGGTTTTCTTGGGCGTCATTGAACCCACTTTTCGGGTGATGGCCGAGGCGGACCCGTCAGCGTCCACTTCCCCCCCCAGGAACCCCTCTCCAGCGCGCTGGACGGCCCTGGCGCTCCGCTCGCGACCACATCCGACCCGACGTGAAGGCACAAGGAGCCAAGTCCATGATGATCAAGCGCAACGACATCAAGGAAGGGATGACGGTCCGCAGCAGCGACGGCGAGAAGCTGGGCAAGGTGTTCGCCGTGAGTGAGGGCGAGTTCCACATCGAGAAGGGGATGTTCTTCCCGAAGGACTACCTGGTCCGCTACCTGGAGGTGAGCGACATCCGCAACGGAGAGATCTACCTCAACCACGGCCGCGAGGCGCTGCGAGGGCTGTCCGACTCCGGCGCGGTGGGAGCGACGGCGGCGACGGCCACCGGCGGCACCGCGGGTGGCATTGGCGCGGGGCTGAAGACGGGAGGCCCCCAGAAGGTGGGGGACGTCAACCGGACCGGCGCGGAGAAGGTCGGCATCAAGGACCGGGAGCTGAGGGAGCGCGAGCTGCGCGCCGACCTCCGCGCCGACATGAAGGCCGACATGAAGGCCGCCGAGCGCATCGCGAACGAAGACGTCACGCTGCGCACGCACCATGAGGAGCTGGGCGTCACCAAGCACCAGCGCTCCGCGGGCGAGGCGCAGGTGCGGAAGATCGTCGTCGAGGAGAGGAAGACGGTGGAGGTCCCCCTGCGCCACGAGGAGGTGGAGGTGGTGCGCCGGGCGGTGAAGGGAGACAACATTCCCGGCGACGTGGCGACCTTCCAGGAGGAGACCATCCGCATCCCCCTGAGCGCGGAGGAGGCGGAGCTGACCAAGCGCGCGTACACGGACGAGGAGATCACCATCCACAAGCGCCCCATCGAGGAGCGCCGCAGCATGGAGGGCCGCGTCCGCCACGAGGAACTGGGAGAGGTGACGGTGGTGCGCACCGAGCCCAACGTGGACGAGGAGAAGCGCCGCACCGGCTACCGCACGGACGCGGACATCGACCCGCTCAAGCGCTCGTAGCGCCGCCAGCAGGAAGCCTCACGGTCCTTGTGCTCCGCCTCCGCATGCCGCGCCTTCACGCGCGCGGGGTGCGGGGGCTGGTGACACGCCGTCGTGTCAGCGCGGCGCGCGGATGGGGGCCTCCCGCTGGTGGTTCACGGCGGTCTCCAGCCGCTGCGAGTCGCGCAGGCGCTCCGGGAAGAGCCGTCCCGCCAGCGCCGCCAGGGCCGTATCGCGCGCGGGAGGGCTCGCGGCCACCAGCCGGTCCGCCATGGCGTGCGCGGTGGGGAAGCGGGCCGAGGGGTCCTTGGACAGCGCCACCGACAGCACGTTCCATAGCACCGCGGGCACCTCCGGAGGCTTCGTCAGCTTCTCCTGGCAGATGGCCTTCATGGTGTCCAACTCGTCCTCGCGCTCGAAGGCGCGCCGGCCCGTGAGGGCCTGGTAGAGGACGAGCCCCATGGCGAACAGGTCGCTGCGCGCGTCCAGCTTCTGGCCCAGCGCCTGCTCCGGGGACATGTAGAGCGGCTTGCCCTTCACGATGCCCGGCAGCGTCACCGTGCGCTGCGCGCGCACCTTGGCCACGCCGAAGTCCAGCACCTTCACCTGGCCGTCGAAGCCCACCATCACGTTGTGGGGGGACAGGTCGCGGTGCACCAATTCCATGGGCGTGCCGTCCTCGCCCTTGAGCGCATGCGCGGCGTGCAGCCCCAGCAGCGCCTGCGACACGATGGCGGACGCCACCGGCGGCTCCAGCGGCCCCTTGTTGGCGCGCAGGAGCCGGTCCAGGTCGATGCCGTTCACCAGCTCCATGGCCATGTAGTACGCGCCCTGCGCCTCGCCGAAGTCGTAGACGTGCACCAGGTTGGGGTGCGACAGCCGCAGGCCGATGCGCGCCTCGTCCAGGAACTGCTGCACCATCTCCGGCTGCGCCGTCAGGTGGGGCAGGATGCGCTTGAGCGCCACCAGCCGCCCCAGCCCCTCCGGCCCGCGCGTGCGCGCGATGAGCACCTGCGCCATGCCGCCCGTGCCCAGGGGCTTCACGACCTCATAGCGGCCAATGCGCCCGCGGTTGACGGGCGTGCCCTCCACGTCCAGCTCGTCCAGCCGCTCCAGGGGGCCCCGGCCGTCCGTCAGCGCCAGGAAGGACAGCACCGCGGAGTCCAGCTGCTCGCCAATCGCCTCCACCAGCCCCATCACCCGCTGGCCGCCGTCCTCGAAAGACCCGTCCACCACCAGGCCCAGTCCGCCCAGGTTCAGCCGCCCCAGGGTGAGCTGCTGGCAGAAGAGCATCCGGCCTTCGCGCAGCTTCCGGGGGCCGCTCCAGTGGGCCGCCTCGAAGACGTCCACGCCCAGCTCGCCCAGCACGCGCGTCAGCACCGGGCCTCGCGTGCCCCGGAGCGACACGAAGCCCGCCTTCGCGTGCACCATGCGGGCGCACTGCGTGAGGAACACATCCAGGCCGGTGTCGAGGTCCAGCCCCCGCTCCAGGCAGTCCTCGAGGATGTCGTCGGCCATCCGGTTCACGGCCATCAGGCCGCGCAGGAAGGCCAGCTCTTCTTCCGGGGATTGGAACGCCACGCGCCCATCAATACCCGAAAACCCGGCGGGGATGGAGCGCCCACCGGGTGGGACGTCAGACGCGCTCGCGCTCCACGCGGACCACCGTGGACAGGGACTCCGGCAGCTCCGGGCTCACCGGGCGGGTGACGGTGTGCTCCAGCAGGCCGTGGCGGTCCAGCATGTGCTCCAGGTGCGCCACGCGGGCGCGCAGCCCCTCCAGCTCCCCGGCGGACACCTGCCCGCGGGCCTGGACCTCGCGCACGCGCAGCCACGTCTCAATCACGGGCTTGAGGGCGAAGCGCAGCGTGAGGCCGAGCAGGGGAATACCGACGGTCATGCCGGTGACCATGATGATCATCACGGCTTCGGTCAGTTCCATGGGGACGGCTCCTGGGGAGGAAAGGGGCGGACCCCGGTCCTACGAACGAGGGGACCGGGCGATTGCACCGCCCGGCCCGCGTCCCCGGGGTAAGGCATCAGCCGGACTTGGCCTGGTCCGTGTAGATGGCGTCCGCGATGCGGTACGCGCTGCCCTCCAGCCGCTGGAAGGCCTCCTTCAGGACGCCCGCGTCGGAGGTGTTGAGCACGGAGCGCAGGCGCTCCAGGTCCGCCTGGATTTCGCCGCGGTCCTTCTCCGACAGGAGGTTGGCGTACTCCTCCAGGCTCTTCTCCGTGGTGTAGATGAGCCCGTCCGCGTTGTTGCGCAGCTCCGCCAGCTCCTTCTTCTTCTTGTCGTCCGCGGAGTGCGACTGGGCGTCGTTGATCATCGCCTGGATTTCGGCTTCCGACAGGCCGGAGTTGCCCACCACGCGCACCTGCTGCTGCTTGCCGGTGCCCAGGTCGCGCGCGCTCACGTGCACGATGCCGTTCGCGTCGATGTCGAAGGACACTTCAATCTGCGGCACGCCGCGCGGCGCGGGCGGGATGCCCACGAGCTCGAAGCGCGCCAGCGTCTTGTTGTCCGCCGCCATCTCGCGCTCGCCCTGCAGGACGTGCACGGACACGAGCGGCTGGTTGTCCACCGCGGTGGAGAACACCTGGCCCTTCTTGCAGGGGATGGTGGTGTTCTTGTCGATGATCTTCGTGAAGACGCCGCCCGCCGTCTCCACGCCCAGGGACAGCGGCGTGACGTCCAGGAGGAGGACGTCCTTCACCTCGCCCTTGAGCACGCCGCCCTGGATGGCGGCGCCCACGGCGACCACCTCATCCGGGTTGATGCCCTTGTGGGGCTCCTTGCCGAAGAACTCCTTCACCTTCTGCTGCACGCGCGGCATGCGCGTCATGCCGCCCACCAGGAGGACCTGGTTGATGGCCTGCGCGGTGATGCCCGCGTCCTTGAGCGCGATGCGGCACGGCTCGATGGAGCGGTCGATGAGGTCCGCGACCAGGGCCTCGAAGGTGGACCGGTCCACGGTCTCCGTGAGGTGCTTGGGGCCGGACGCGTCCGCGGTGATGAACGGGAGGTTGACCTCCGTCTCCGGGGCGCTGGACAGCTCGTGCTTGGCGCGCTCCGCGGCTTCCTTCAGGCGCTGGAGCGCCATGCGGTCCTTGCGCAGGTCCAGGCCGTTGTTCTGCTCCGCGAAGCGCTTGGCCAGGTAGTCGATGAGGCGCTGGTCGAAGTCCTCGCCGCCCAGGAACGTGTCGCCGTTGGTGCTCTTCACCTCGAACACGCCGGCGGTGAGCTCCAGGATGGAGATATCGAACGTGCCGCCGCCCAGGTCGTAGACGGCCACGCGCTCCGTGGTGGCGTCCTTCACCTTGTCCAGGCCGTACGCGAGCGCCGCGGCCGTGGGCTCGTTGATGATGCGCAGCACGCTCAAGCCCGCGATGCGGCCCGCGTCCTTCGTGGCCTGGCGCTGGCTGTCGTTGAAGTACGCGGGGACGGTGATGACGGCCTCGGTGACGGGCTCGCCGAGGTAGTCCTCCGCCGTCTGCTTCATCTTCATCAGCACGATGGCGCTGACTTCCGGCGGGCTGTAGCCCTTGCCGCGGATCTCCACCCAGGCGTCGCCGTTGGGGCTGGAGGCCACCTTGAAGGAGGAGACGCCAATGGCCTTCTTGGCCTCCGGCGAGTCGAACTTGCGGCCGATGAGGCGCTTGGCCGCGAAGACCGTGTTCTCCGGGTTGGTGATGGCCTGCCGCTTGGCAATCTGGCCCACCAGGCGTTCACCGGAGTCGGTGAAGCCCACCATGGAGGGCGTGGTGCGGCTGCCTTCGCTGTTGGGGATGACCACCGGCTCGCCGCCTTCCATCACGGCGACGCAGGAGTTGGTGGTGCCCAGGTCGATTCCAATCACCTTCGCCATGACTACTGACTCCCCCCGGAGGAACTGTCGGACGGCGCGGAAGTCTGGGGCTCCGCGCTGCTTTCTTCAGAGGCCTTCGGTGCTTCCGTGCCGGCCGCGGGCGCGGCGGCTTCCGGCGCCGCGGCGACTTCCGGCGCGCGGGCGACGACGACCATGGCGGGACGCACCAGGCGGTCGTTGAGGTAGAAGCCGCGCGTCACTTCAAAGAGCACGTGGCCCGACGGGACGTCCGCGGACTCCACCTGCTGGATGGCTTCGTGCAGGCGCGGGTCGAAGGGCTGGCCCTTGGCGGAGAAGCCCTTCACCCCGTGGCGGGCGAGCGAGTCCTCGAAGGACTTGCGCGTCATGGCCACGCCCTTCTGGAAGCTGTCGAAGTCGGGGGACTTACCGGCGGCGTCGAGCGCGCGGTCCATGTTGTCCACCACGGGGAGCAGGTCCTTGAGGAGCTTCTCCACGCCGAACTTCTGGACGTCCTCCTTCTCCTTCTGCGCGCGCTTGCGGTAGTTCTCCAGGTCCGCGGCGGAGCGGATGGCCCGGTCCTGGAAGTCCTTGGCGCGCTCGTGCGCCTCCTTCAGGCGCTCCAGCGTCTCGCGGGCCTTGGTCTGGCTGAACTCCAGCTGCGCGCGCAGCGACTCCACCTCCTGGCGGAGCGCGGCCGCGTCCTCGGTGGGGGGAGCGGCTTCGGGGGTGGAGGCGTCCGTTCCGGCGGCCGGGGCGGAGACGTCCAGCTCCACCTCCGTCTCCGAGCCCGCACTGTCCGCGTCTCCGTCCATCCGACGCTCGACGCTGCGAACCGCCTCGTCGATCACGTCCTGCCCGATGTCCGTCTGGATGCTGCCCTTGTCCTTGTCATTGGTACCCGACACGGCGCGCACTATCTCACGCGACGGGGAGCGATCCAACAGGACCTGGGGCGGTCGCGCATGCCCGGCGTGCGGGCAGGCGCGACTTCATGGGGAGCGGAACTTCACGCCCCGGGCGCGGGCTTCTTGCGGCCCAACGTTTTCTTGGAAGCTGGTTTCTTCGGGGCCCGGGCGCCCTTGGCGGCGGCGGGAGCGCCCGCGGTCTTCTTGCGCCCGATGGACTTGGGGCCGGCCTTGGAC
>NZ_RAVY01000136.1:0-26769 GCF_003611625.1 Corallococcus sp. CA054B | reverse complement strand
GGAGCGCCGGAGAGCTTCCTCTCCCAGTAGGCCATTTCCTGCCGCAGCGTCTCACCCGAGAGCGTGCGGCGCTGCCAGTCCGCGTAGTCCGCGTACTGCACGGGAAGCGCAGGCAGGGGCGACGGCTCCCCGGCGGAGAAGGCCGCATAGAGGGCCGAGACTTCCCGCACCAGCACGCCCAGCGACCAACCGTCAGAGACGATGTGATGCATCGTGACGACGAGGACGTGCTCACGCTCGGAGAGTTTGAAGAGCAGCGTGCGGAGGAGCGGCCCGGTGCGCAAGTCGAAGGGCCGGCGCATCTCCTGTTCCACCTGGCTCCGAGCCTCGGACTCTCGCTGCGCCTCCGGCACGCCCGTGAGGTCCACGAGCCCCAGGGGCAGCGGACTGTCGGAGTGGATGCGTTGGACTGGCTCTCCGCCCACCTGGGTGAAGGTGGTGCGCAGGGCTTCGTGTCGGCGCACGACTTCCTGAAGCGCACGCTCCAAGACGTCCGTGCGCAGGTGGCCCTCCAGCCGGACGGCGACGGGCACGTTGTAGAGCGGGCTGCCTGGTTCGAGCTGATCAATGAGCCACAGCCGCTGCTGCGCGAAGGACAGTGGCAGCGGACCGTCATGCGAGACGCGGGTGAGCCGCGAAGTGCTGGTGCGGGTCAGCCCTGTCAGACGACTCGCGAGCGCCTCCACGGTAGGGGACTCGAAGAGCGCGCGCAGGGGGAGTTCCAAGTTGAACTCCGCGCGGACTCTCGACACGACCTGGGTGGCCAGGAGTGAGTGCCCACCCAGCTCGAAGAATGAGTCCTTCACTCCGACCTGGGGCAGGCGCAGGACTTCCGCCCAGATGGAGGCCAGCTTCGCTTCGACCTCCGTGCGAGGCGCTTCGTAGGTGCTGCCTGACTGAGGCGCTTCCGGTTCCGGCAGGGCCTTTCGGTCGACCTTGCCGTTGGAGTTGAGGGGTAGGGCGTCCAGCACCACGAAGGTGGCGGGCACCATGTACTCAGGGAGGCCCTGACGCAGCTGGGCCTTGAGGGCTTCCACCTCCAGCGAGGCCTCGGCCTTGGGCGTGACGTAGGCGACCAGCCGCTTGTCGGCGGCTTCCCCCTTGGCGACGACGACGGCGTCCTTGAGGCCCGGGGCACGACGGAGGGCGGCTTCGATTTCGCCCAGTTCGATGCGGAAGCCACGCACCTTCACCTGGAAGTCGATGCGGCCGAGGTACTCCAGGCGCCCGTCCAGGCGGTAACGGACGCGGTCACCCGTGCGGTACATGCGGCCGCCCGGAGGGCCGTAGGGCTCCGGCACGAAGCGCTCCGCGGTGAGTTCCGGACGCAGCAGGTAGCCGCGAGCCTGGCCTTCACCCGCGAGGTACAGCTCGCCTGCGACACCGACGGGCACCGGCTGCAACGACGCATCCAGCACGTAGGCGCGCGTCGCGGGGAGTGGGCGGCCGATGAGGGGCACCTCGTCACGACTGACAAGGGATGCCGTGGAGTAGGTGGTGTCCTCGGACGGGCCGTAGAGGTTGAAGAGCTTCTGCACCGTCGGGACGGCGTAGACCTGCTTGGCGAGCGTCTCCGGCAGGGCTTCGCCCGCGAGGTTGATGACTCGCACCGAGGGAGGCACCGCGCCCAGGCGCAGCAGTTGCGCCATGGCGGAGGGCACGGTGTTGACGAGGGTGACGTGAGCGGCCGTTGGAAGCTCCGCCAGGTGCAGGGCGTTGCGAGCCACCACCACCGCACCGCCACTGCTCAACGGCGCGAAGAGTTCGAAGACGGAGAGGTCGAAGTTGAGGCTCGTCGCCGCAAGCGTCCCCTTCAACTCCTCGGCGGAGAACGTAGCGAGCGCCCAGTGAAGGAACGTCACGGCATTGCCATGGGAGATGGCGACGCCCTTGGGCCGGCCGGTGCTGCCAGAGGTGTAGATGAGGTAGGCGAGATTGCCCGGGTGGATGTCCACCACAGGAGCCGTCGTCGGCTGCTTCGCCAGCTCCGCATCCGAGTCGAGGCACACCGGCGTGGCGCTGGTTTCAGGCAGAGCCTGCAAGAGATGCGAGTGGGCGACGAGGGCAGGGCCTTGGGCGTCCTCCAGCAGCCAGCCCAAGCGCTCGCGCGGGTAGCTGGGATCCAACGGCACGTAGGCACCACCGGCCTTGAGGATGCCGAGGACTCCGATGACGAGATCCTCGGTGCGCTCGACGCACAGGCCGACACGAACCTCGGGCCCGACACCCAGTCCGCGCAGGCGGTGGGCGAGTTGGTTCGCCTTCGCGTCCAGCTCCCGGTACGTCAGCTGCCGCTCGGGCGTGATGACGGCCACGGCCTCCGGCGTGCGGTGCGCCTGGGCCTCGACCATCGCGGGGATGCTGGGGGCCTGCGGCACCAGCGAGGCAGGGGAATTCCATTCGACGAGGAGCTGCTGGCGCTCGGAGTCGTTGAGCAGTGGCAGGTCGCCGAGCCTCGTGTCCGGCTTCTTCGCGATGGCCTCCAGCAACACACCGAAGTGTCCGGCCATGCGCTGGATGGTCGCCGCATCGAACAGGTCTGTCGCGTACTCCAGCGTACCGACGAATCCATCCCGGCCTTCACGCAGGCCCAGGGAGAGATCGAACTTGGCGAAGTGTGCTTCCAGCGGCAGGGCCTGGAAGGACAAGCCCGGCAGACGCAGTGCTTCATTCGGCGTGTTCTGCAGGACGAACATGGCCTGGAAGAGCGGGCTGCGGCTCAGGTCACGCGTGGGCTGCACGGCTTCCACGAGCTTCTCGAACGGCAGGTGCTGGTGCTCGAAGGCCGCGAAGGTCGTGCCACGCACCTGGGTGAGCAGCTCACGGAACGTCGCGCGTGGATTCAGCTGGGCACGCAGGACGAGCGTGTTGATGAAGAAGCCGATGAGGCCTTCGGTCTCAGCCTGGGTGCGGCCGGCGATGGGCGTGCCCACGCTGATGTCATCCTGCGCGGAGTAGCGCGACAGCAGCACCTGGAACGCCGCCAGCAGCGTCATGAAGGGCGTGGCGCCCTCTCGCTGTGCCAGGGCCTTGAGCGCGCGGGAGACGTTCTCCGGGATGCGCACCTCCACCGTGGCGCCCCGGTGCGACTGTACGGGCGGACGCGGATGGTCCGTGGGCAAGTCCAACGCAGCGGGCGCTCCGGAGAGCTGCTGCTTCCAGTAGTGGCTCTGCGCGTCCAGGGCTTCCCCCTGGAGCCAGTTCCGCTGCCACGCCGCGAAGTCCGCGTACTGCACGGACAGAGGCGCGAAAGCCGGCGTGCTGTTCGTGGAGAAGGCCTCGTAGAAGGCCACCATCTCCCGGACGAGGACGCCCATGGACCAGCCGTCGGAGACGATGTGGTGCATCGTCACGAGCAGCAGGTGTGAGTCCTCGGCCAGCCGCACCAGCGTGCTGCGCAGCAGCGGTCCCGTGGCGAGGTCGAACGGCCGTCGCGCTTCCTCGTTGGCCAGTCGCCGCGCCTCTTCTTCCCGGAGGGCATCATGCCGAGTGGAGAGGTCCACGAGCGACAGCGTCCATCCGCTGGGCGCGTGGACGGTCTGGATGGGCTGGTCCTGGTGCGCGTGGAAGGTGGTGCGCAGGGCGTCGTGACGGGCAACGAGTGCCTCGAAGGCACGGCGCAGGGCTTCCACGTCCAATTGGCCTGAGAGCTGGAGCGCGGTGGGGATGTTGTACGACGCGTCCCCAGGCTGGAGCTGATCCAGCAGCCACAGCCGCTGCTGGGCGAAGGACAGTGGCAGCGGGCCGTCATGCGAGACACGGGTGAGTTTCGGGGCCTGGGAACTCGCGCTCCCGTGCAGCCGCCCGGCGAGTGCCTCCACGGTGGGGGACTCGAAGAGCGCGCGCAGGGGGAGTTCCACGTTGAACTCGGCGCGCACGCGGGACACCACCTGCGTGGCCAGCAGTGAGTGGCCACCCAGTTCGAAGAAGGAGTCCTTCACGCCCACCTGGGGCAAACGGAGGACCTCCGCCCAGATGGCGGCCAGCTTCGCTTCGACCTCCGTGCGAGGCGCTTCGTAGGTGCTGCCGGACTGAGGCGCTTCCGGCTCCGGCAGGGCTTTGCGGTCCACCTTGCCGTTGGCGTTGAGAGGCAGGGCGTCCAGCACCACGAAGGTGGCGGGCACCATGTACTCGGGGAGGCCCTGACGCAGGTGCGCCTTGAGGGCTTCCACCTCCAGCGAGGCCTCGGCCTTGGGCGTGACGTAGGCGACCAGCCGCTTGTCGGCGGCTTCCCCCTTGGCGACGACGACGGCGTCCTTGAGGCCCGGGGCACGACGGAGGGCGGCTTCGATTTCGCCCAGTTCGATGCGGAAGCCACGCACCTTCACCTGGAAGTCGATGCGGCCGAGGTACTCCAGGCGCCCGTCCACGCGGTAACGGACACGGTCGCCCGTGCGGTACATGCGGCCACCCGGAGGTCCGTAGAGTTCGGGGAGGAAGCGCTCCGCGGTGAGTTCCGGGCGCAGCAGGTAGCCGCGAGACTGGCCTTCGCCCGCGAGGTACAGCTCACCGGCCACACCCACGGGCACCGGCTGCAACGAAGCGTCCAGCACGTAGGCGCGCGTCGCGCGCAGAGGCCGGCCAATGAGAGGCACCTCGTCACGGCCGACGAGTGAAGCGGTGGAGTAGGTGGTGTCCTCTGAAGGACCGTAGAGGTTGAAGAGCTTCTGCACCGTCGGGACGCTGTACACCTGCTTGGCGAGCGTCTCGGGCAAGGCCTCACCGGCGAGGTTGATGACGCGCACGGAAGGCGGCACCGCGCCCAGGCGCAGCAGCTGTGCCATGGCGGAAGGCACGGTGTTGACGAGGGTGACGTGGGAGGCCGTCGGCAGCTCCGCCAGATGCAGGGCGTTGCGAGCCACCACCACTGCACCACCACTGCTCAACGGCGCGAAGAGTTCGAAGACGGAGAGGTCGAAGTTCAGGCTCGTCGCAGCGAGGGTGCCCTTCAACTCCTCGGGGGAGAAGGTCTCCAAAGCCCAGTGGAGGAAGGAGACGGCATTGCCGTGGGAGATGGCGACGCCCTTGGGCCGACCGGTGCTGCCGGAGGTGTAGATGAGGTAGGCAAGGTGGCCGGCGTGGATGTCCACGGTCGGAGCCGTCGTCGGCTGCTTCGCCAGCTCCGCGTCCGAGTCGAGGCACACCGGTGTGGCGCTGGTTTCGGGCAGTGCCGAGAGCAGGTGCGAATGCGCCACGAGGGCGGGGCCCTGGGCATCTTCGAGCAGCCAGCCGAGGCGCTCACGCGGGTAGCTGGGGTCCAACGGCACGTAGGCGCCACCGGCCTTGAGGATGCCGAGGGCACCGATGACGAGATCCTCGGTGCGCTCGACGCACAGGCCAACACGGACTTCGGGCCCGACGCCCAGGCCTCGCAGACGGTGCGCGAGCTGGTTGGCCTTCGCGTCCAGTTCCCGGTACGTCAGCTGCCGCTCGGGCGTGATGACGGCCAGTGCGTCCGGCGTGCGACGCACCTGGGCTTCCACCATCGCGGAGATGCTGGACTCACGCGGCGCCTGCGCGGCAGGAGGATTCCACTCGACGAGGAGTTGCTGGCGCTCCATGTCGGTGAGCAGTGGCAGGTCACCCAGTCGGGTGTCTGGCTTCTTGGCAATAGCCTCCAGTAGCACGCCGAAGTGTCCGGCCATGCGCTGGATGGTCGCCGCGTCGAACAGGTCTGTCGCGTACTCCAGCGTACCGACGAATCCATCCCGGCCTTCACGCAGGCCCAGGGACAGGTCGAACTTGGCGAAGTGCGCTTCCTGCGGCAGGGAGTTGAAGGACAGGCCCGGCAGTCGCAGCGCCTCGGTGGGCGTGTTCTGCAGGACGAACATGGCCTGGAAGAGGGGGCTGCGGCTCAAGTCGCGCGTGGGCTGCACGGCTTCCACGAGCTTCTCGAAGGGCAGGTGCTGATGGTCGTAGGCCGCGAGCGTCGTGCCTCGCACCTGGGTCAGCAGCTCGCGGAACGTCGTGCGCGGGTTGAGCTGTGCGCGCAGGACGAGCGTGTTGATGAAGAAGCCGATGAGGCCTTCGGTCTCCGCCTGCGTGCGGCCCGCGATGGGTGAACCCACGCTGACGTCATCCTGCGCGGAGTAGCGGGACAGCAGCACCTGGAACGCCGCCAGCAGCGTCATGAACGGAGTGGCGCCTTCTCGCTGTGAGAGGGCCTTGAGGGCATCCGCGATGTGTATGGGAATCCGCACCTCCACCGTGGCGCCACGGTGCGACTGCACGGGCGGGCGCGGGTGGTCCGTGGGCAGCTCCAACGCCGCGGGCGCTCCGGCAAGCTGCTGCTTCCAGTAGTGGATCTGCGCGTCCAGCGCCTTCCCCTGGAGCCAGTTCCGCTGCCACGCCGCGAAGTCCGCGTACTGCACGGGCAGGGGCGGGAGCGAAGGGGACTGGCCTGTCGAGAAGGCCGCGTAGAAGGTCGCCACTTCCCGGACGAGGACGCCCATGGACCAGCCATCGGAGACGATGTGATGCATCGTCACCAGCAACAGGTGTGAGTCCTCGGCCAACCGCACCAACGTGCTGCGCAGCAGCGGACCCCTGGCGAGGTTGAACGGCCTCCGCGCTTCCTCGTCGGCCATCCGCCGCGCTTCTTCTTCCCGGAGTGCTTCAGGCCGGGTGGAGAGGTCCACGAGCGGCAGCGTCCAACCGCCGGGCGCGTGGATGGTCTGGATGGGCTGGTCCTGGTGCTCGTGGAAGGTGGTGCGCAGGGCCTCGTGGCGCTGGACGAGCGCTTCGAAGGCGCGGCGCAGCGACTCCACGTCCAACTGTCCCGAGAACTGGAGCGCGGTGGGGATGTTGTACGACGCGTCCCCAGGCTGGAGCTGATCCAACAGCCACAGGCGCTGCTGCGCGAAGGACAACGGCCGCGGGCCTTCCGCGTGCGTCTGGGTGAGCGCGGGCGGGTGGAGGTTCGGCGTGGCCGTCTGGAGCCGCTCCGCGAGCGTGGCGACCGTGGGGGATTCGAAGAGGGCCCGCAGTGGCAGCTCCACGCGGAACGTGGCGCGCACGCGGGAGACGAGCTGGGTGGCCAGCAGCGAGTGGCCTCCGAGCGCGAAGAAGTCGTCGTGGATGCCCACTCGCTCCACGCGCAGCACCTGCATGAAGAGGGCTGCGAGCTGCTCCTCGGTGGGCGTGCGCGGCGCGACGTAGGTGGAGTCGCGCGCGGTGCCCTGGGGCGCGGGCAGGGCCTTGCGGTCCACCTTGCCGTTGGTGTTGAGCGGCAGGGCCTCCAGCACGAGGAGCGCGGAGGGCACCATGTACTCGGGCAGGTGCTGCTTGAGGAAGGTGCGCACCTCGGTGGAGTCCAGGGACTCTCCCGCCTCGGGGACGAGATAGGCGACGAGCCGCTTGTCTCCGGGCACGTCCTCGCGGGCGAGGACAACGGCTTGATGCACGGCGGGGTGTCCCAGCAGGCAGGATTCGATTTCACCCAGCTCGATGCGGAAGCCGCGCACCTTCACCTGGAAGTCTGCACGGCCCAGGTAGTCGAGCATGCCGTCCGCGCGCCAGCGCACCACGTCGCCAGTGCGGTAGAGGCGTGCACCGGGCGTGGAGGAGAAGGCGTCGGGGATGAAGCGGTCCGCCGTCAGTTCCGGACGGTTGAGGTAGCCGCGCGCGACGCCCTCACCGCCAATGAAGAGCTCACCGGCGACGCCAATGGGAACGGGACGCAGCGTGCGGTCCAGCACGTAGACGCGCACATTGGGCAGGGGCCTGCCGATGGTGGGAGAGGGAGAAGCGTCGAAGGCGCAGGCGGTGGCGTCGACGGTGCACTCGGTGGGGCCGTAGACGTTGAAGACGTGCGGGCGCGGGGCCTGGGCGAGGTGGCGCCAGGTGGCCGGGTCCACGGCTTCACCGCCCACGAGGACGCGGCGGGGGATGGCCTTGCGCTCCAGCAGCCCTTCATCCACCAGCAGGCGCAGGTGCGCGGGAGAGCAGTCGAGGACGTCCAGTGAGTCCTTCTCGATGCGATTCACCAACTCGGCCACGTCGGCGCGCGCTTCGTCGGGGACGATGCAGAGGGTATGGCCGTCGAGCACCTGGATGAGCTGCTTGACGGAGGCGTCGAAGGAGAGCGGCGCGTTGACACTGACGCGCTCTGCCGGCTGGGCATCCGCGTGCACCGTAGACGCGAGCGCGACGCGCAGGTTGAGCACGGAGCGGTGCTGAATCATCACGCCCTTGGGGCGGCCGGTGCTGCCGGAGGTGTAGATGATGTAGGCGAGGTGCTCCGGCGTGACGGACGTCACCGGAGCGTCCCGGGACTCAAGAGCAAGCTCCGCGGCGTCGGAGTCCAGGCAGAGGGTGTGGGCGGAGTGCGGGGGCAGCGAGTCGCGCAGGCGCTGCTGGGTGAGGACGACGGGAGCGCCCGTGTCGGTGAGGACATGGGCGAGCCACTCGCGGGGGTAGCTGGGGTCGATGGGGACGTAGGCGCCACCGGCCTTTAGGGCGCCGAGGATGCCGACGAAGGCCTCCACGGAGCGCTCCACGCACAGCACGACGCGCACGTCAGGGCCGACGCCCAGCTTCACCAGCCGGTGGGCGAGCTGATTGGCGCGCGTGTCCAGCTCACGGAAGGTGAGCTGCTCTTCACGGCAGATGACGGCCAGCGCGTCGGGCGTGCGAAGGGCCTGGGCGCTGAAGGCTTCATGGAGGCAGAGGTCGCGAGGGAACTCAGCGCTGGGGCCGTTCCAATCCACGAGGAGCTGCTGGCGCTCCGAAGCGGTGAGCAGGGGCAGGCTCGCGAGCGTCGAATCCGGCTGGGCGGCGATGGCCTCCAGCAGAACGCCCAGGTGGCTCACCATGCGCTGGACCGTCGAGACCTCGAAGAGGTCCGTCGCGTACGTCAGCAGCCCGACGAAGCCCTGGGGCGACTCGCCGAGGGTGAGCGTGAGATCGAACTTGGAGGACCGGGTGTCCACCGGGACGCTCTGGAAGGACAGGCCGGATACGCGGAGCGCTTCGGTGGGCGCGTTCTGCAGGGAGAACATCGCCTGGAAGAGCGCACTGCGGCTCAGGTCGCGCGAGGGCTGGAGGACCTCCACCAGCTTCTCGAACGGCAGGTGCTGATGCTCGTAGGCCGCGAGCGTCGTGCGGCGCACCTGCGCGAGGAATTCACGGAAGGTCGCCTGCGGCTGCACGTGGGCTCGCAGCACCAACGTGTTGACGAAGAAGCCGATGAGGCCCTCGGTCTCCGCCTGCGTGCGGCCCGCGATGGGCGTGCCCACGCTGATGTCGTCCTGCGTGGAGTAGCGCGACAGGAGCAGCTGCCAGGCCGCCAGCAGCAGCATGAAGGGCGTGGCGCCTTCATCCTGGGCCAGCGCCTTCAGGGCCTTGGAGACCTCCAACGAGACGCTCACGTCCACCGTGGCGCCCCGGCGCGACTGCACCGGCGGACGCGGGTGGTCCGTGGGCAGGTCCAGCGCGGAAGGTGCCCCACCGAGCTGCTTCTTCCAGTAGCCCAGCTGCGCGTCCAGGGCCTCGCCCTGGAGCCAGCCTCGCTGCCACATGGCGAAGTCCGAGTACTGCACGGGCAGCGGCGGGAGCGAAGGCCACTGGCCCGTGACGAAGGCTTCGTAGAAGGCCGCCACTTCCCGGACGAGCACGCCCATGGACCAGCCGTCGGAGACGATGTGGTGCATCGTCACCAGCAACAGGTGCGAGTCCTGTCCCAGCCGCACCAGCGTGCTTCGCAGCAACGGGCCCGTGGAGAGGTCGAAGGCGCGCCGTGCCTCCGTGGCCGCCGCGCGCTGGGCCTCCTCCTCCCGCTGCGACTCAGGCAGGGACGTCAGGTCGATGAGAGGCAGCTCCCAGCCGGAGGGCTCCTGGATGCATTGCGACGGCTCCTCCTGCGACGTGGAGAGCGTGGTGCGCAGCGATTCGTGGCGCTCCACCAGCGCTTCGAAGGCGCGGCGCAACGACTCCAGGTCCACCTGTCCCATCAGCCGGAGCGCCGAGGGGATGTTGTACGAGATGTCTCCCGGCTGGAGCTGATCCAACAGCCACAGTCGCTGCTGGGCGAAGGACAGCGGAATGGCGCCTTCGCGCGGCATGGGCCGCAGGGGCGGTGCACGCAGCCCGGCGGACCGGGCTTCCTCCAGCTTCGGTGCGAGCCCTTCGACCGTGGGCGCTTCGAAGAGGGCCCGCAGCGGCAGCTCCACACGGAAGGTGGAGCGCACGCGCGAGACGAGCTGGGTGGCCAACAGCGAGTGGCCTCCCATGGCGAAGAAGTCGTCCCGCACGCCGATGCGCTCCACGCGGAGGACCTCGGCGAAGAGCGCAGCCAGCTGCTCCTCGGTGGCGGTGCGTGGCGCGACGAAGACGGTGCTCCGAGGCGTGTTCCCCGGCTCCGGCAGGGCCTTCCTGTCCACCTTTCCGTTGGCGTTGATGGGCAGTGCGTCCAGCACCACGAAGGCCGACGGCACCATGTACTCCGGCAACCGCTGCTTGAGGCCTGCCCGGAGCGTGTCCGGGGTCGGGGAATGGCCCGCGCGCGCGGTGACGTAGCCGATGAGGCGCTTGTCCGCGCCGGTGCCTCGCGCCACGACGACCGCTTCATTGACGCCAGCGGCGGAGCGCAGCGCGGTCTCGATTTCGCCCAGCTCGATGCGGAAGCCACGCACCTTCACCTGGAAGTCGACACGGCCCAGGAAGTCGAGCGTGCCGTCCTCCCGCCAGCGGGCCTGGTCGCCCGTGCGGTAGAGGCGCTCGCCGGGGTTGGTGGCGAAGGGGTGGGGGATGAAGCGCTCCGCGGTCAGGTCCGGGCGGTGCAGGTAGCCCCAGGCCAGGCCCTGGCCGCCGACGTACACCTCGCCGGCAATGCCCACGGGCACCGGGTGCAGGTGCGCGTCGAGCACGTAGACGGTGGAGTTGGAGGGCGGCCGGCCGACGGGGATGGCGCCTTCCACGCGCGAGCCATGTCCCATGGCGAAGGTGGTGGCGAGGGTGGTGCTCTCCGTGGGGCCGTAGGCGTTGTGGAAGCTGGCGCCCTCGGGGATACGCGCCAGGTGCTCACGCACGCGGTCCGCGGGCAGCACATCGCCACCCGAGAGAATCTGGCGCACGCCCGCGAGCGCTTCACCGTGGTGCAGGGCCATCTGCTCGAAGAGCGCGGTCGTCAGGAACAGCGTCGTCACGCCGTGGTGGCGCAACAGCGCGGCCAGCTCCTCCAGCGACAGCGAGTGGGGCGGAGCGAGGACGAGCTTCGAGCCATTCAGCAGCGCGCCCCAGATTTCGAGCGTGGAGGCGTCGAAGGCGGTGGGGGCGACATGGAGCCAGACCTCGTCCGCGCCGAAGCGCATGAAGGTGCTGCCGACCACCATTCGCGTGATGCCCCGGTGCGGAATGCAGACGCCCTTGGGGCGGCCGGTGCTCCCGGAGGTGAACATCACGTAGGCCATGGCCTCGCCGTCCACTCGGACGTCGGGCGCGTGGGTGGGCCGCATGGCGATGACGTCACGCTGAGCATCCAGCCAGACGCGGGTGCCGCTGGCGGGCAGCAGTGACGCGAAGGGCTGGTGGGTGACGATGAAGTGGACGTCCGCGTCCTCCAGCAGGGATGCGATGCGCTCCACGGGCGCGTTGCGGTCCACGGGGACGTAGGTGGCCCCCACCTTGAGGATGGCGAGGAGCGCCGCCACCAGCTCGAAGGACCTCTCGACGGCGAGACCGACCCGTGCACCCGGCGCGATGCCGAGCTCGCGCAGGTGGTGAGCCAGCTGGTTCGCGCGCGCGTCCAGCTGGGCATAGGTCAGCGAGGCCTCTCCCATGACGAGGGCGACGGCGTCGGGCGCGCGCTGCGCCTGCCGGGCGAAGTGGACATGGACGGGGATGTCCGTGGGGCTGGCGACGGTGGTGTCGTTCCACTCCACGAGGATGCGCTGCCGCTCCTCATGGGAGAGGAGGGACAGCCCGGACACGGACTGCTCGGGCCGGGCGGCCACGGCCTCCAGCAGCGTGAGCAGGTGGCTGCCCATCCGCTCCACGGTGCCGCGTTTGAAGAGAGCGGTGCTGTACTCCAGCGAACCGACGAAGCCCTGGGGCGAGTCCTGCATCGCCAGGTTGAGGTCGAACTTGGCGGAGCGCCCTTCGGCGGTGAGCTGCTCGAAGGTGAGGTCACGAACGCGCAGCTCTCCCACCGGAGCGTTCTGGAGGGCGAACATCACCTGGAACAGCGGGCTGCGGCTCGCGTCCCGCACGGGCTGGAGGGCTTCCACCAGCTTCTCGAACGGCAGGTGCTGGTGTTCGTAGGCAGCCAGCGTCGTGTTTCGCACCTGGGCGAGCAACGTCCGGAAGGAGTCCTCCGGCGTTACACGTGTGCGCAGGACGAGCGTGTTGACGAAGAAGCCGATGAGGCCCTCGGACTCCGCTTGCGTGCGGCCGGCGATGGGGGAACCCACGGTGATGTCGTCCTGCGCGGAGTAGCGCGACAGGAGCACCTGGAACGCCGCGAGCAGCACCATGAAGGGGGTGGCGCCTTCACGCTGTGCCAGGGCCTTGAGTGCATCGGACGTCGCCTGGGGAATCCGGATGGAGATGGCCGCGCCCGCGTGGGACTGGATGGCCGGGCGCGGATGGTCGGTGGGCAGCTCCAGTGCGAATGCCGCGCCTGAGAGCTGCTGCTTCCAGTACCCCAGCTGCGCGTCCAGGGCCTCTCCCTGGAGCCATTGGCGCTGCCGCTCCGCGAAGTCCGCGTACTGCACCGGCAGCGGGGGCAGCGTGGGCGTCTGGCCGGAGGTGAAGGCCTCGTAGAAGGTGATCAGCTCGCGGACGAGCACGCCCATGGACCAGCCGTCGGAGACGATGTGGTGCATCGTCACCAGCAGGAAGTGGTCCTCCTGCGCCAGCCGCACCAGCGTCGTGCGCAGCAGCGGCCCTCGCTCCAGCTGGAAGGGCTGATTCGCTTCCCTGGTGAGTCGGCGCCAGGCCTCGGCTTCGCGCTGCGCGTCGGGCAGCGCGGACAGGTCCACGAGCGGCAGCGTCCACGCGTCCGGCGCGTGGATGTGTTGCGTGGCCTGGCCTTCGTGCTCATGGAAGGTGGTGCGCAGGGATTCGTGACGGGCGACCAGGGACTCGAAGGCGCGGCGCAGCGACGCCACATCCACCGGGCCTTTCAGCCGGAGCGCCGAGGGGATGTTGTACGACGCATCCCCCGGCGTGAGCTGGTCGAGGAACCAGAGGCGCTGCTGGGCGAAGGAGAGCGGGATGGCTCTCGTGCGTGACGAGGCCCGGAGCGCGGGAGCTCTCCGGGGCGCCGCGGGCTGTGCATCCGCGAGCTTCAGCGCGAGGGCGGCCACGGTCGGCGCGTCGAAGAGGGCGCGCAGGGGCAGTTCCAGCCCCAGCGTGGCCCGTACGCGCGAGACGAGCTGGGTGGCCAGCAGGGAGTGGCCTCCCATGGCGAAGAAGTCATCGTGGAGGCCCACCTGCTCCACCCGGAGGACTTCCGTGAAGAGGGCCGCCAGCTGCTTCTCGGTGGCGGTGCGCGGTGCGACGTAGGCGACGGCGCGCGTGGTCTCTTCCGGCTCCGGCAGGGCCTTGCGGTCCACCTTGCCGTTGGCGTTGAGGGGCAGTGCCTCCAGGACCAGGAGCGAGGCGGGCACCATGTACTCCGGCAGGCTCCGCCGGAGGTGAGCCTTGAGCGCGTCCGCGTCCAGCGACTGGCCTTCGCTCGCGGTGACGTAGCCGACGAGGCGCTTGTCCGCGTCCGCGCCCCGAGCCACGACGACCGCTTCGTTGACGCCAGCGGCGGAGCGCAGCGCGGTCTCGATTTCGCCCAGCTCGATGCGGAAGCCACGCACCTTCACCTGGAAGTCGACGCGGCCGAGGTACTCCAGCCGCCCGTCCACGCGGTAACGGACGCGGTCGCCCGTGCGGTACATGCGGCCGCCCGGAGGACCGTAGGGTTCGGGGAGGAAGCGCTCCGCGGTGAGCTCCGGACGCAGCAGGTAGCCACGCGCCTGGCCTTCACCGGCGAGGTACAGCTCACCTGCGACACCCACGGGCACGGGTTGGAGCGAAGCGTCCAGCACATAGGCGCGCGTCGCGGGGAGGGGCCTGCCGATGAGGGGCACCTCGTCACGGCCGACGAGGGAGGCCGTGGAATAGGTGGTGTCTTCGGACGGGCCGTAGAGGTTGAAGAGCTTCTGCACCGTCGGGACGGCGTAGACCTGCCTGGCGAGCGTCTCGGGCAGGGCTTCACCGGCGAGGTTGACGACACGCACGCTCGGAGGCACCGCGCCCATGCGCAGCAGCTGCGCCATGGCGGAGGGCACGGTGTTGACGAGGGTGACGTGAGAAGCCGTAGGCAGCTCCGCCAGGTGCAGGGCGTTGCGCGCCACCACCACCGCACCACCGCTGGAGAGCGGAGCGAAGAGCTCGAAGACGGAGAGGTCGAAGTTGAGGCTCGTCGCGGCGAGGGTGCCCTTCAGCTCCTCGGCAGAGAAGGTCTCCAAGGCCCAGTGGAGGAACGCCACCGCGTTGCCATGGGAGATGGCGACGCCCTTGGGCCGGCCGGTGCTGCCGGAGGTGTAGATGAGGTAGGCAAGGTGGCCGGCGTGGATGTCCACTGCGGGCGCAGTCGTCGGCTGCTTCGCCAGCTCCACGTCCGTGTCGAGGCACACCGGCGTGGCGGTGGCCTCCGGCAGGGCCTTCAAGAGATGCGAGTGGGCGACGAGCGCAGGGCCCCGGGCGTCTTCAAGCAACCAGCTCAGACGCTCACGCGGATAGCTGGGGTCCAGCGGCACGTAGGCGCCACCGGCCTTGAGGATGCCGAGGGCTCCGATGACGAGGTCCTCGGTGCGCTCGACGCACAGGCCGACGCGGACTTCGGGTCCGACCCCCAGTCCACGCAAGCGGTGCGCGAGCTGGTTCGCCTTCGCATCCAACTCCCGGTACGTCAGTCGCCGCTCGGGAGTGAGGACGGCCAGCGCGTCCGGCGTGCGACGCACCTGGGCTTCCACCATCGCGGGGATGCTGGACTCCTGGGGTACCTGCGAGGCAGGGGGATTCCACTCGACGAGGAGCTGCCGTCGCTCGTCGCTGGAGAGGAGGGACAGCTCGGACACGGACTGCTCGGGCCGGGCGGCCACGGCCTCCAGCAGCGTGAGCAGGTGGCTGCCCATCCGCTCGATGGTGCTCCGCTCGAAGAGGGCAGTGCTGTACTCCAGCGAACCGACGAAGCCCTGGGGCGAGTCCTGCATCGCCAGGTTGAGGTCGAACTTGGCGGAGCGCCCTTCGGTGGTGAGCTGCTCGAAGGTGAGGCCACGAACGCGCAGCTCTCCCACCGGAGCGTTCTGGAGGGCGAACATCACCTGGAACAGCGGGCTGCGGCTCGTGTCCCGCACGGGCTGGAGGGCTTCCACCAGCTTCTCGAACGGCAGGTGCTGGTGTTCGTAGGCAGCCAGCGTCGTGCCTCGCACCTGTGAGAGGAACTCACGGAAGGTCGACCGCGGCTGGACGTGAGCACGCAGGACGAGCGTGTTGACGAAGAAGCCGATGAGGCCCTCGGACTCCGCTTGCGTGCGGCCGGCGATGGGGGAACCCACGGTGATGTCGTCCTGCGCGGAGTAGCGCGACAGGAGCACCTGGAACGCCGCGAGCAGCACCATGAAGGGGGTGGCGCCTTCACGCTGCGCCAGGGCCTTGAGCGCATCGGACGTCGCCTGGGGAATCCGAACGGAGATGGCCGCGCCCGCGTGGGACTGGATGGCCGGACGCGGATGGTCGGTGGGCAGCTCCAGTGCGAATGCCGCGCCTGAGAGCTGCTGCTTCCAGTACCCCAGCTGCGCGTCCAGGGCCTCTCCCTGGAGCCATTGGCGCTGCCGCTCCGCGAAGTCCGCGTACTGCACCGGCAGCGGGGGCAGCGTGGGCGTCTGGCCGGAGGTGAAGGCCTCGTAGAAGGTGATCAGCTCGCGGACGAGCACGCCCATGGACCAGCCGTCGGAGACGATGTGGTGCATCGTCACCAGCAGGAAGTGCTCCTCCTCCGCCAGCCGCACCAGCGTCGTGCGCAGCAGCGGTCCTCGCTCCAGATGGAAGGGCTGATTCGCTTCCCTGGTGAGTCGGCGCCAGGCCTCGGCTTCGCGCTGCGCGTCGGGCAGCGCGGACAGGTCCACGAGCGGCAGCGTCCACGCGTCCGGCGCGTGGATGTGTTGCGTGGCCTGGCCTTCGTGCTCATGGAAGGTGGTGCGCAGGGATTCGTGACGGGCGACCAGGGACTCGAAGGCGCGGCGCAGCGACGCCACATCCACCGGGCCCTTCAGCCGGAGCGCCGAGGAAATGTTGTACGAAGCATCCCCCGGCGTGAGCTGATCCAGGAACCAGAGGCGCTGCTGGGCGAAGGAGAGCGGAATGGCTCCCGTGCGTGACGAGGCCCGGAGCGCGGGCGCGCCCCAGGCCGCCGTGGGCCGTGCATCCGCGAGCTTCAGCGCGAGGCCGGCCACGGTCGGCGCGTCGAAGAGGGCGCGCAGGGGCAGCTCCAGCCCCAGCGTGGCCCGTACGCGCGAGACGAGCTGGGTGGCCAGCAGGGAGTGGCCTCCCATGGCGAAGAAGTCATCGTGGAGGCCCACGCGCTCCACGCGCAGCACTTCCGCGAAGAGCGCAGCCAACTGCTTCTCGGTGGGGGTGCGCGGCGCGACGTAGGCGGCGCTCGAGGTCTCCTCTGGCTCCGGCAGGGCCTTGCGGTCCACCTTGCCGTTGGCGTTGAGGGGCAGTGCCTCCAGGACCAGGAGCGAGGCGGGCACCATGTACTCCGGCAGCCGCTGCCGCAGGTGGACCCGAAGCGCGTCGACGTCCAAGGCGTGACCTTCGTGCGCGGTGAGATATCCGATGAGGCGCTTGTCCGCGTCCGAGCCCCGGGCCACGACGACGGCCTCGTTGACGCCCGTGAAGGCGCGCAGGGCGGCTTCGATTTCACCCAGCTCGATGCGGAAGCCGCGCACCTTCACCTGGAAGTCGACGCGGCCCAGGAAGTCGAGCGTGCCGTCCTCCTTCCAGCGGGCCTTGTCGCCCGTGCGGTAGAGCCGCTCGCCCGGAGTGGAGGCGAAGGGGTGGGGGACGAAGCGCTCCGCGGTCAGGTCCGGGCGGTGCAGGTATCCCCACGCGAGGCCAGGGCCTCCCACGTACACCTCGCCCGCGACGCCCACGGGCACTGGATGCAGGTTCGCATCGAACACATAGGCGGTGGAGTTCGGGATGGGGCGGCCGATGGAGACGGGACCCTCCACTCGCGTGTCTCGGTGCAACGGCAGGGTGGTGGAGAAGGTCGTGTTCTCCGTCGGGCCGTAGGCGTGAATCAGCGTCGCGCCTTCGGGGAGCCGGGGGAGGTGCTCGCGCAGGCGCGACCAGGGCATCACGTCTCCGCCCGCGAGGACCTGGCGCACCTCCGCCAGAGCTTGGCCCTGATGCAGAGCCATCTGCTCGAAGAGGGCGGTGGTGAGCCACAGTGACGTCACACGGTGGCGGCGCAGTTGCTCGGCCAGTTCCTCCAGCGACAGGGCATGGGGCGGCGCGAGGACGAGCTTCGCGCCATGCAGCAGCGCGCCCCAGAGCTCCAGGGTGGATGCATCGAAGGCAACGGGGGCGAACTGGAGCCAGACTTCGTCGGGCCCGAAGCGCATGAAGGTGCTGCCGAGCACCAGGCGGGTGATGCCCCGGTGAGGCACGCTCACGCCCTTGGGACGGCCGGTGGAGCCCGAGGTGAACATCACGTAGGCGAGGGACTCGCCCTCCACGGAGACATCGGGCGCGTGCGTGGGCAGCGCGCTCAGGACGTCCTGCTGCGTGTCCAGCCAGACGCGGGTGCCAGAGGCCGGCAGCTTGGAGGCGAAGGGCTGATGCGTGAGCACCACGCCGACGTCCGCGTCCTCCAGGAGCATCGCGATGCGCTCCACGGGCGCATTGCGGTCCACGGGGACGAAGGCGGCCCCCACCTTGAGGATGGCGAGGAGGGCCGTCACCATCTCGAAGGAGCGCTCGATGGCGAGGCCCACGCGCGCGCCGGGAGCGATGCCAAGGCTGCGCAGGTGATGGGCCAGTTGGTTGGCTCGGGCTTCAAGCTGGGCGTACGTCAGCGTCGCGTCGCCCAGCACCAGAGCCACCGCGTCAGGCGTGCGCCAGGCCTGCTGGGAGAAGTGGACGTGGACGGGGACGTCCATGGGGCTGGGAACGGTGGTGTTGTTCCAGTCGACGAGGATGCGCTGGCGCTCCTCATGGGAGAGCAGCGGCAGGCCGGCCACGGGCTGCTCGGGCGTGGCGGCCACGGCCTCCAGCAGCGTGCGCAGATGGTGGGCCATCCGCTCGATGGTGCTCCGCTCGAAGAGGGCGGTGCTGTACTCCATCCAACCGGTGAACCCCTGAGGTGAATCCTGGAGCGTCAGGGTGAGGTCGAACTTGGCGGAGTGGCCCTCGGTGGTGACCTGCTGGAAGGTGAGCCCCGGAACGCGCAGCGCTTCTCCAGGGGCGTTCTGCAGGGCGAACATCACCTGGAACAACGGGCTGCGGCTCGCGTCGCGCACGGGCTGCACGGCTTCGACGAGCTTCTCGAAGGGCACGTGCTGATGTTCGTAGGCCGCGAGTGTCGTGCCTCGCACCTGGGCGAGCAGCTCCCGGAACGTGGTCCGGGGCTCCACGCGTGCGCGGAGCACGAGCGTGTTGACGAAGAAGCCGATGAGCCCTTCGGTTTCCGCCTGGGTGCGGCCCGCGATGGGCGAGCCCACGGTGATGTCGTCCTGCGCCGAGTAGCGCGCCAGGAGCACCTGGAACGCCGCGAGCAGCACCATGAAGGGCGTGGCACCCTCGCGTCCGGCCAGGGCCTTGAGGGCTTCGGACGTCTCCTGTGGAATCCGGACAGCGAGGGACGTGCCCGCGTAGGACTGGACGGACGGGCGCGGATGATCCGTGGGCAGCTCCAACGCGGCGGGAGCCCCCGCGAGCTGCTGCTTCCAGTAGCCCAACTGCGCGTCGAGCGTTTCGCCCTGGAGCCAGTCGCGCTGCCACGCCGCGAAGTCCGCGTACTGCACCGGCAGCGTGGGGAGCGCGGGCGTCTGGCTGGTGCTGAAGGCCTCGTAGAGGGCCACCAGCTCGCGGACGAGCACGCCCATGGACCAGCCATCGGAGACGATGTGGTGCATCGTCACGAGCAGCAGGTGCTCTTCCGCCGCCAGCCGCACGAGCGCGGTGCGCAGCAGCGGGCCGTGTCGCAGGTCGAACGGTTGACGCGCCTCCGCTTCGACCTTCCGCTGTGCTTCATCTTCGCGCCGCGCGTCGGGCAGCGTGGAGAGGTCGATGAGAGGCAACGCCCAGGTGCCGGGCGTGTGGATGTGCTGGGTGGCCTGTCCCTTGACTTCGTGGAAGGTGGTGCGCAGGGAGTCGTGACGGGCGACCAGGGACTCGAAGGCGCGGCGCAACGACTCCACGTCCACCGGGCCCGTCAGCCGGAGCGCCGTGGGGATGTTGTACGACGCGTCTCCCGGCGTGAGTTGGTCGAGGAACCAGAGGCGCTGCTGGGCGAAGGACAGGGGCCATGGGCCGTCCGCCCGGGTCCGGGTGAGCGGAGGGAGGCGCAGGCTCGGCGTCTGGGCTTTGAGGCGCTCGGCGAGCGCGGCCACCGTGGGGGCCTCGAAGAGGGCCCGGAGCGACAACTCCACGCGGAAGGTGGAGCGCACGCGGGAGACGAGCTGGGTGGCCAACAGCGAGTGGCCCCCAAGCGCGAAGAAGTCATCGTGGATGCCCACGCGCTCCACGCGCAGCACCTGCGTGAAGAGGGCCGCGAGCTGCTCCTCGGCGGGAGTGCGCGGCGCGACGTAGGTGGACTCGAGCGCGGCTGCCTGGGGTGCGGGCAGGGACTTGCGGTCCACCTTGCCGTTGGCGTTGAGCGGCAGGGCCTCCAGCACCAGGAACGTGGAGGGCCGCATGTGCTCCGGCAGGAGCTGCTTGAGCCAGTCCTTGAGGACGTCCGCCGTCAGTGCGGAGCCCGTGCCTTCCGTGGGCACCACGTACGCGACGAGCCGCTTGTCGCCGGGGCTGTCCTCGCGCGCCAGCACCACGGCGGCGTGCACCTGGGGATGCTTGAGGAGCGCGGCTTCAATTTCACCCAGCTCGATGCGGAAGCCGCGGACCTTCACCTGGAAGTCGGCGCGGCCCAGGTAGTCGAGCATGCCGTCCGCGCGCCAGCGGACCACGTCGCCCGTGCGGTAGAGGCGGGCACCGGGCGTGGAGGCGAAGGCATCCGGAATGAAGCGCTCCGCCGTCAGGTCCGGGCGGTTGAGGTAGCCGCGCGCGACGCCTTCGCCGCCGAGGAAGAGCTCGCCCGCGACGCCCACGGGCACCGGGCGCAGGGACTTGTCCAACACGTACGCGCGGACGTTGGACAGGGGCCGGCCGATGGTGGGCGTGGGGGAGGCGTCGAAGGCGCAGGCGGTGGCGTCGACGGTGCACTCGGTGGGGCCGTAGACGTTGAAGGCGCGCAGGCGTGGGTGCTGGGCCAGGCGGCTCCACGTGCCGGGGTCCACCGCCTCACCGCCCACCAGCGCGCGCCGGGGGAGGACGTCCTTCTCCAGCAGGCCTTCATCCACCAGCATGCGCAGGTGCGCGGGCGAACAATCGAGGACCTCCAGCGCGTCCTGCCCGATGCGCTTGACCAGCTCACCGGCATCCGCGCGGGCCTCTTCCGGGACGATGCAGAGGGTGTGGCCGTCGAGCACCTGGACGAGCTGCTGGACGGAGGCATCGAAGGACAGCGGGGCGTTGACGCTGACGCGCTCCGCTGCTCCCCGGCCCTGGTGCACGGTGCTGGCCAGCCCCTGCCGCAGGTTCATCACGGAGCGGTGCTGGATCATCACGCCCTTGGGACGGCCGGTGCTGCCGGAGGTGTAGATGATGTAGGCCAGGTGCTCGGCGGAGACGGCCACGCCGGGCGCTTCGCGGGACTCGGCCGTGAGCTCCTCCGCGTCCGGGTCGAGCAGGACGACGTGGGCCGTGTGCTGGGGAAGCACGTCGCGCAAGCGCCGCTGGGTGAGCACCACGGGCGCGCCGGTGTCGGAGAGGACGTGGGCGAGCCACTCGCGCGGGTAGCGGAAGTCGAGCGGCACATAGGCGCCGCCGGCCTTGTGGACGCCCAGGATGCCAACGAGCGCCTCCACGGAGCGCTCCACGCACAGCACGACGCGCACGTCGGGCCCGACGCCGAGCTTCACCAGCCGGTGCGCCAGTTGGTTGGCGCGCGCGTCCAGCTCCCGGAAGGAGAGCTGCTGGTCGCGGCAGATGACGGCCAGGGCCTCCGGCGTGCGAAGGGCTTGGGCCGTGAAGGCCTCGTGGAAGCAGGTGTCGCGAGCGAACTCCGCGTCCGTCCTGTTCCAGTCGACGAGGAGCTGCCGGCGCTCCGGAGCCGTGAGCAGGGGTAGGCCCGCGAGCGTCGCGTCCGGCTGCGCGGCGATGGCCTCCAGCAGGACGCCCAGGTGGACCACCATGCGCTGGACGGTCGATGCTTCGAAGAGATCGCTGCTGTACTCCAGCACGCCCATGAAGCCCTGAGGCGATTCCTGGAGCGTCAGGGACAGGTCGAACTTCGCGGAGTTCGATTCGAGCGGGAGCTGCTCGAAGGACAGACCCGGCACGCGCAGCGCATCCATGGGCGCGTTCTGCAGGGTGAACATCGCCTGGAAGAGCGCGCTGCGACTCAGGTCGCGCACGGGCTGGAGGACCTCCACCAGCTTCTCGAAGGGCAGGTGCTGGTGCTCGTAGGCCGCGAGCGTCGTGCCGCGCACCTGCGCCAGCAGCTCCCGGAAGGTCGCGCGGGGATCCACGTGAGCGCGCAGGACGAGTGTGTTGACGAAGAAGCCGATGAGGCCTTCGGTCTCCGCCTGGGTGCGGCCGGCGATGGGGGAACCCACGCTGATGTCGTCCTGGCCGGAGTAGCGCGACAGGAGCACCTGGAAGGCGGACAGCAGCAGCATGAAGGGCGTCGCGCCTTCTTGCCGGGCCAGGGCCTTGAGGGACTCGGACACGGGCAATGCGAGCCGCACGGGGACCGTCGCGCCCCGGTGCGACTGCACGGGCGGACGCGGGCGGTCCGTGGGCAGCTCCAGCGTGGCGGGAACCCCCGCGAGCTTCTCCTTCCAATAGGCGAGCTGGGTCTCCAGCGCATCGCCCTGGAGCCAGCCCTGCTGCCACACGGCGAAATCCGCGTACTGCACGGGCAGCGGCGCGAGCGTGGGCGCCTGAGCCACGTGGACCGCCGCGTACAGGGCAGTGAGCTCGCGGACGAGGACGCCCATGGACCAGCCGTCCGAGACGATGTGGTGCATCGTCACCAGCAGCAGGTGCTCCGCGTCACCCAGGCGCACCAGGGACGTGCGCAGGAGCGGGCCCGCTTCCAGGTCGAAGGGACGGTGGGCCTCCAGGTTCGCGAGGCGCCGCGCTTCTTCCTCCCGTTGAGGCTCGGGCAGGGAGGACACGTCGAGCAGGGAGAGCGTCCACGTCGAAGGCGCGTGGATGCTCTGGGCGGGCTGCCCCTGGTGCTGGACGAAGGTGGTGCGCAGCGTCTCATGCCGGGCGACGAGGGTCTCGAAGGCGCGGCGGAGGGACTCGACGTCCACGTGCCCCTTCAGCCGGAGGGCGGCGGGGATGTTGTAGGCGGCGTTGCCGGGCTGGAGTTGATCCAACAGCCACAGGCGCTGCTGGGCGAAGGACAGCGGAGGCGGGCCTTCGTGTGCGATGCGGGTGAGGGGCGGCAGTCGCGTGCCCGCCGCTGTGAGCTGGAGGCGTTCCGCGAGTGCCTCGATGGTGGGGGCCTCGAAGAGGGCGCGGAGGGGCAGCTCCACGTCCAGTGCCGCGCGGACACGGGCCACCAGCTGAGTGGCGAGCAGCGAGTGGCCCCCCAGCTCGAAGAAGTTGTCCGTGCGTCCCACGGTGGGGACGCGCAGCACTTCGCTCCACAGGGCCGCGAGCTGCTCCTCCAGTGGCGTCGCGGGAGCTTCGTAGGCGTGTGAGGCCCGGAGCACGCTCGCGTCCGGGGCGGGTAGGGCCTTGCGGTCCACCTTGCCGTTGGACGTCAGCGGCAGCGCGTCCATGGGGACGAAGGCAGCGGGCACCATGTACTCAGGCAGGTGCTGCTTGAGGTGCGCGCGGAGGGCCGTGACGTCGAGGGCGTCACCGACGACATAGGCCACCAACCGCTTGTCGCCCGGGGAATCCTCGCGGGCGAGCACGACGGCGTCCTTCACCGCGGGGGCGGCGCGCAGGGCATTCTCGACTTCGCCCAGCTCGATGCGGAAGCCGCGCACCTTCACCTGGGCGTCGATGCGGCCAACGAAGTCCAGTTGGCCATCCGCGCGCCAGCGCACCACATCGCCCGTGCGGTAGAGGCGAGCCCCCTCCTCACCGGAGAAGGCATCCGGCACGAAGCGCTCGGCGGTGAGGCCGGGCCGTCCTGCGTACCCACGCGCCACGCCGACGCCGCCAATGTGCAACTCACCGCGCACGCCCACGGGTACGGGCTGCCCGTGCGGGTCCAACACGTAGAGGCGCACGTTCGCCAGCGGCTTGCCGATGGAGGGCACGTTCCCATCCGCCACCACCTCGCCGAAGGTGGCGATGACGGTGGCTTCCGTCGGGCCGTACGTGTTGAGGAGCCGCCGTCCCGGGGCCCAGCGCGCGACGACATCCGCGGGCAGGGCTTCACCGCCGGAGATGACGGTGCGCACCTTGGGCAGCCCCTCGGAGGACGTGGCCGCCAGTGCCGCGGGGGTGAGGCTGACGACGCTCAGCTCCTGCTCACGTAGCAGCACGGGCAGCGGTGCGCCCGGCATCAGCTTCTCCAGCGGCGCGAGTACCAGCGTGGCGCCGTTGCAGAGGGTGGTGAAAATCTCCTCCACGGAGAGGTCGAAGCTGAGGCTGGCGAACTGCAACACGCGGCTGCCGGGGCCGATGCCGTAGGCCACCGCTTCATGGGTGACGAGGTTGGCCACGCTGCGGTGCTCCACCGCCGTGCCCTTGGGCGTACCCGTGCTGCCGGACGTGTAGAGCAGGTACGCCATGTTCGCCGGCGTCACGCCCGTAGCAGGCGCATCCGTCGGCTCCTGCGCCAGCGACTCGCGCTCCGTGTCCACGCAGAGCGCTTGGGCATGCAGCGCTTCGGGGAAGCGGTCCACCAGGGGCTGCTGGGTGACGAGCACCTGGGCCGCGCTGTCCTCCAGCATGAAGGCCAGGCGCTCTCGGGGCAGGAGCGGATCGACGGGCACCCAGGCACCACCGGCCTTCAGGATGCCAAGCAGACCGATGACGACGTCGAGGGAGCGCTCGACGCTGAGGGCGACGCGGACTTCGGGCCCCACGCCGCGACGGCGAAGCGCATGGGCAAGCTGATTGGCGCGCGCGTCCAGCTGCGCATACGTCAGGTGCGTCCCTTCGAAGACCGCGGCCACCGACTCCGGAGCGCGACGCACCTGCGCCTCGAAGAGCGAGTGCATGCACGCTTCGGGGAACGGCGCCCGCGTGGCATTCCACTCCACCAGCACCTGCTGCCGCTCCTCCCCCGCGAGCAACTGCAGTGACGACACGGGGGCGTCAGGCTGAGCGACGGCCTCCTGCAGGAGCACGCGGAGGTGCTCGGCCATGCGAGCAGCGGTGGAGGCAGTGAAGATGTCGGTGGTGTATTCGAGGTAGCCCTTGAGGCCGGCGTCCGTCTCCAGCACCTGGAGGGTGAGGTCGAACTTGGCGGAGAAGGTGTCGAGCTCCAGGGCCTCCAGCTTGACGCCTTCGACGGTGGCGGCGCCGCGGAAGGAGGCCTGGTAGGTGAGCATCACCTGGAAGAAGGGCGTACGGCCCGGGATGCGCTCCGGCTTCAACTCCTCCACGAGGCGCTCAATGGGGAGCTCCTGGTGCTCCTGGGCTCCGAGCACCGTCTCCCGCACCTGACGCAGCAGCGTGCGGAAGGACGCCGTGCCCGATACCCGCGTGCGAAGGACCTGGGCGTTGACGAAGAGGCCGATGAGGCCCTCCACCTCACCGCGTGTACGGCCCGCCATGGGCGAGCCAACGGTGACGTCCTCCTGGCCAGCGTAGCGGGCCATCAGCACCTGCCAGCCCGTCAGCAGCGCCATGTAGAGGGAGGCGCCTTCCTGCTGCGCCACGGCCTTCATCGCGTCCGTCAATTCGCGCGGCAGCAGCACGTCGTGCCGGGCGCCTCGGCCATCGCGGTTGGCGGGGCGGGGGAAGTCGGTGGGCAACTCCAGCGCGGAGGGCACTCCGGCCAGCTGGCGCTTCCAATAGTCGAGCTGCTTCTCCAGCCGGGGGCCCTGCATCCACTCGCGCTGCCAGACTCCGAAGTCCGCGTACTGGATGCCCAGCGGCGGCAGCGGCACTGCCTGTCCTCGCGCGAAGGCGCCGTAGAGGAGCGCCACCTCGCGCACCAGCAGCGTCATGGACCAGCCGTCGGAGATGATGTGGTGCACCACCACCACGAGCAGGTGCTCTCCCGGCGCCGACGTCAGCAGCAGCGCGCGCAGCAGCGGGCCCTTCGCGAGGTCGAAGGGCTGGGCCGCGGCTTCACGCGCCAGGCGCCAGGCCTCCTCCGGCGCCGAGCCCGTGAGGTCCTTGCGCTCCAGGGTGAGCACCGGCTCCGGAGACACCACCTGCACGGGGCCCGAAGCGTCCTCGCGGAAGGTGGTGCGCAGCACCTCATGACGGCGCACGACTTCGCGCAGCGCACGCTCCAGCACGGCCACGTCGAGTGCACCCTCCAGGCGCACCGCCATGGGCACGTTGAAGAGCGAGGTGCCGGGTTGCAGCTGATCAATGAACCAGAGGCGCTGCTGGGCGAAGGAGAGGGGCAGCGGACGCGAGCGGTCCTGCACCGGGATGAGGCCTTGGACGGAGTTGCCGGCGACGGCCTTCTGCGCGGCCACCTTCTTGAGCAACTCCGCGCGCTTCTCCGGTGAGAGGTTGGCGATCCGCTTCGACAGCTCGTGGCTCATCTCGTGTACTCCGCACTGGGGGACGCCACTGCGCACGAGCACCAGCCGGGCCGGTGGCACTCGTGAGAACTCCGGCGTGTGGCTGGTGCCGGATTTCCGCCCTGCGCCGCTCTCCCGGGAGAGGCGCGAGGGTGGGTCAAATTCATGCGGGTGAGATTATTCCGCCTATGCAGCCCCTGTCATGAGGGCGGATCAATACCCACTCGAATGAATTCAGGTATTTACTGGATTGTTCTGGTTCCCCGAAGCCAGGGAGGGAAGGACGTCAGGTGTCCTCTGGAGTGAGACCTGCTCCCGGCGTCTCCTCCATGCTCGAGGAGCGCGCAGGGGCCGGGTTTCACGCCTCGGAAGCGCCACGTGCCACCGTCGTGATGATCCACGACGGTGGGTCGCCTCGCTTCACTCCAACCCCGGAGTCAGCTCCCCGTGGCTTGCCCGGGCGCGGTACCGGAGACCCGCGCGAGCGCCTCTCGCAGGCGCTCGATGACGGATCCGAGGTGCGGGTCCTGCATCAGGGCATGGTGGCTACCGGGGACGTCATGCACCTCCAGGCCGCCGCGCACCAGGGGCTCCCATCCGCGGTGACGCGGAGTCCCGGCGGCGGCTTCGCTGGCGCTCAAGAGCAGGGCGGTGCCGTCGTACGGCTGGGGCACGTACTTCTCGTGGGCGAAGAGGTTGGCCCGGAAGACGTTGAAGAGGGCCCGCAGCTGAGCAGGGCCGGAGTGCGCGTCGAGGATGCGCGCCCGGAGCCCTTCCTGCAGCAGGTGGCCCAGCATCGCGTCGTCGTCCT
>NZ_RAVY01000135.1:0-27194 GCF_003611625.1 Corallococcus sp. CA054B | reverse complement strand
GTTCAGCGCCGGGGCGCCGATCATGCCCATGACGCCTCCCAGCACGCCCTCCAGGCCTCCGCTCTTGAGGATGTAGCCGTCCGCGCCGGAGTTCTTCACCTTCGCTTCCAGCTCCTGCTCGGAGATGTCCGAGTAGAGGACGAGCTTGGAGGTGACGCCCTTCACCGTGCGGAGGTACTCGACGACGTCGTCGCCGAACATCTCCGGCATGTTCACGTCCATGAGGATGAGCGCGAACGGGCCCTCGGTGAGCTTCTGGTTGAGCGTAGCCAGGTCCGGCGCGCCAATGGCCTCGTAGCCGGCGGCCGTCAGGGCCCGGACGGTGAGCTCCAGAAGCATCGGGCTGTCGTCAATGACCAGTACGCGGGACATCGTCCTCCTCAGGGGCTGCCAGCGCACAACCCTACACCTTTGGGTCACGATGGACCATCGAAACGGAGAGCAGGCGGCCGGTCCGGCATTGGACGAAGGACCCTTGACCCCCTTTCTCCCGGTCTTGGATACTTCGCTGCCTTGACCCCGAACTCCTCCCCCCTCCAACGCGCCTTGCGCATGGCGCCAGACCGTACGGTGGCCGCCCAGGCCCGGCCGGAGCAGGAATTCTTCTGCTTCCGCGTGGGCGAGCTGCGCTTCGGCGTCCCCAGTGAGAACGTGCTCGAGGTGCTGCGCGCCGGGCTGCTCACGCCGCTGCCGCGCACGCCGTCCTTCATCCTGGGCGTCACCGGCCACCGCGGCCAGGTGCTGCCCGTGGTGGACCTGCTGCGCTTCCTCAGCAAGGGCGAGGCGCGCATCGGTCCGCGCACCCGCATCTTCGTGGGCGTCAGCGGCAGCTACGTGTCCGGCGTGGTGGCGGACACGGTGCTTGGCCTGCGCCGCATCCCCGTGGCGGACATCCTGCCGCCGCCCCTGGGCGGGGATCAGGCCGCGGAGCACCTGTTGGGCGTGGTGCAGGGTTCTGGGCCGGCGGATGGCCTGAACCTGCTCAACTTCTCCAAGCTCCTGCAGACGGCCCGTCAGCGCGCGGTGGTGCGATGAGCGGCAACGTCCTGCTGGATGAGGAAGCCCCCGGCCTGGACGCGGATCCGGACCGGGCCGTGGGAGAGGTGGACGTCCTCTTCTTCCAGATTGGTGATTCGGAGTACGGCACGGACGCGTCGTCCGTGCTGCGCATCGACCGGGCGCTCCCGGACGACCTGACCGTGCGCGAGCTGGGCCTGCCCCACAAGGGCCACCGCGCGCTCGTGTTCGACACCCCCGAGGGCGAGGGCCACCTGAAGGTGGACGCCGTCAACGGGGTTCGCACCATCCCGCTCGCCGGGCTGCGCCGCATGCCGGCCGCCGCCGCGGCGGCTTCGTATGCGGTGGGCGTCTGCCTCGACCTGGATGAAGGGGCGGGCCGTCCCGTGTTGCTCATTGATTTGGCGGAAACCTTGAAGACGCAAGGAAGGCACTGACAAACATGTCCCTGGAGAGCCCCAACGAGAAGCCCGCGAAGTCTCGCGGCGCGAGGAAGTCCCCGGGCGCGAAGGCCGGCGCGGAATCCGTCATCGCCAACACGGTGACGGATCCGTTCAAGCCCTTCACCGACACGTTGATGTCGGTGCTGTCCGGCAACCTGAACGCGCGCGTGCCGCAGGACCGCGTGCAGGCGGACACCACCGGCTTCGGCCACCTGCTCAACCAGGTGCTGGAGCAGTTCTCCTCCGCCGAACACCGCAAGCAGGTGGCGGCGCAGGAGATCGATCAGGCGCTCGACTCGCTCATCATCCTGGTGCGTGAAGGCGACCTGTCGCGCTGGAACACGTCCACCGAAGACCCCCAGCTCGGGCCCCTGCTGGAGGGCTTCGGCAAGGTCATCGAGACGCTGCGCATCTTCGTGCGGGAGATCAACGAGGCCGCGCTGCGGCTGTCGTCCTCCGCCAACCAGGTGCTGGCGGCGTCCACGCAGCACGAGACGTCCTCCACCGAGCAGGCCGCGGCCATCCACGAGACGACCGCGACCATGGAGGAGCTGAAGCACGCGTCCGCGCAGATCGCGGAGAACGCGGGCAGCGTGGCGCGCGTGGCGGAGGAGACGCTGGGCGCGGCCCGCGCGGGCCGTGGCGCCATTGGCGAGTTCATCCAGGCCATGCAGCAGATCCGCAGCGACGGCGTCGCGGTGGCGGACTCCATCTCCAAGCTGTCCAAGCGCGTGGAGCGCATTGGCACGGTGGTGGAGGTCATCGACGAGATCGCGGACCGCTCCGACCTCCTGGCGCTCAACGCGGCGCTGGAAGGCAGCCGCGCGGGTGAGGCGGGCAAGGGCTTCTCCATCGTCGCGGCGGAGATGCGCCGCCTGGCGGAGAACGTCCTGGAGTCCACCAAGGAGATCAAGAACCTGATCACCGAGATCCGCGAGGCCACGCAGGCCGCCGCGGGCGCCGCGGACGCGTCCAAGCACGCCACGGAGTCCGGCGAGAAGCTGGGCGCGGTGGCGGCGCAGGCGGTGGAGGGCATCCTCGCCGGCGTGCAGGAGACGAGCGACGCGGCCCGGGTCATCAACCTGGCGACGCAGCAGCAGCGCACGGCCACCGAGCAGGTGGTGGCGTCCATGGCGGAGATCGAGGACGTGACGCGCCAGACGACGCAGGCGTCGAAGCAGGCCACCGGGGCGGCCGCCGAACTCACCCAGCTCGCGGGCCGGCTCGCGGAGCTCATCAAGCGGTTCAAGGCCGACTAGTCGTTCTCCTGAGGGGAGAAATGGGTCGAGGGGCGCGCATAGCGCCCTGACGCCCGCGACCCATGGACACCGAGGCCCTCAAGAAATCCCTCCTGAAGAAGTTCCAGGAGGTCACGGCCGACCGACTCCAGAAGATCCAGCTGGGAGTCATCGACCTGGAGAAGGAGACCGCGGAGCAGGCCGCGGACGACGTCGCGCGCGAACTGCACACGATGAAGGGCGAGGCCCGCATGTTGGGCCTGGCCGCCATCGGGCAGCTCGCGCACGCCGCCGAGGACGTCCTGCGCGCCGAGCGCGAAGGCAAGACGGCCACCGAGACGGCCACGGACGTCATGCTCCGTGCCTGCGACGTGCTGTCGGACCTCATCGAGGACCTGGACGCGGCCCACACCGGCACGTCCGTCACCGAGGAGATGGTGAAGGCGTTGTCGGAGGTGTCCGGCCACCCCGTGCCCGCGCTGGGCCCGGTGCGCAAGCCCGCCGCCTCCGCCGCCCAGCCTCCGCCCGCCGCGCCGCCCAAGCCCGCGGTGCAGGCGCCGGTAGCACCTCCCGCCGCGGTGGTGCAGGCCCCCGCGCCGGCGCAGGCCGCGCCCCGTGTGGCGGAGCCTGTCGCCGTGGCCGCTCCGGCCGCGAAGGAGGAGGAGGCTCCGAACGCCGCGAAGAGCAACTCCATCGCGGACCGCAGCATCCGCGTGAACGTGGAGGTGCTGGACTCGCTGGGCCTGCTCGCTGGCGACCTGCTGGTGGAGAGCGCGCGCGGCCGGCTTCGCAGCACGGAGACGGCGCAGCTCTTCGAGCGCTTCAGCCGCCTGGGCGACCGCTTCCTGCGCATCTCCGAGGACGTGGATGTCCCGGATGACATCCACAAGGAGCTGGAGCGCGCGGAGGCGGACCTGCACATGCTGCGCGACGACGCGTTCCGCTTCGTGCGCCGCAACGGGGACGGCATCAACACGCTGCACGGCAACCTGGCCCAGCTGGCGGACCACGTGGCCGAGGCGCGCCTGGTGCCGCTGTCCACCGTGTTCGACGCGTTCCCTCGCGCGGTGCGCGACATCGCGAAGACGCAGAACAAGGAAGTGGACCTGGTCATCGAGAACGCCGACATCGGCGTGGACCGGTCCATGCTGGCCGACGTGCGCGACGCGCTGGTGCACCTCTTGCGCAACGCGGTGGACCACGGCCTGGAGTCAGCGGACTTCCGCCAGCAGATGGGCAAGCCCGCCCAGGGCCGCATCCGCATCCGCGTGCGCGTGGACGGCGACATGCTCCACATCGAGGTGGAGGACGACGGCCGCGGCATGGACACCGAGCGGCTCAAGCAGGTGGCCATCAACAAGCGCCTGCTGTCGCCGGTGCAGGCCGCCGCGCTGTCGGAGCGCGAGGCCATCGAGCTCATCTTCCGCCCCGGCTTCTCCACGCGCGAACAGGTCAGTGAGCTGTCCGGCCGCGGCGTGGGCATGGACGTGGTGAAGCGCAAGGTGGAGACGCTGGGCGGGTCCGTGGGCGTGCAGAGCCGCCAGGGCCGCGGCACCACCATCACGCTGCGCCTGCCTCAGTCCCTGGCCCTCATGAAGGTGCTGCTGGTGCGCCTGGGCGACGACGTCTACGGCATGCCCGCCGCGGACGTGGTGGCCGTCATGCGCATCAAGCCGGATGACCGCATGGAAGTGTTCGGCACGCTGGCGGTGCGGCACCGGGGCAAGCCCACGGCGCTCGTGGCGCTGGGGCCGCTCTTGGGCCTCAACGGCGGCAACCGCTTCGACAAGCCCCCCGCGGTGGTGGTGCGCCACGGCGACGACTACGCCGCGCTGGTGGTGGACGGCTTCGTGGACGAGCGCGAGGTGGCGGTGAAGCCCTGCGGCGGCGAGTTCCTCAAGGGCGCGCCGTTCATCGCGGGCACGGCGGCGCTGGAGGACGGGCGCATCGCGGTGCTGCTGCACGTGCCGGACATCATGACGGAGGTGCGCCGCATGGCCCGCCCCGTCACCCAGGCGCCCGCCAGCCGCCGGCTGCGCGTGCTGCTGGTGGACGACTCGCCCATCGCGCGTGCGACGGAAGGCGCGCTCGTCAAGGCGCTGGGCCACTCCGTGGAGGAGGCCCAGGACGGCGAGGAGGCGTACGTGAAGGTGCAGACGAACACGTACGACCTCATCCTCACGGACGTGCAGATGCCGAAGCTGGACGGCTTCTCCCTCACGCGGCGGCTGAAGGGCACGCCCGCCGTGGCGCGCATCCCGGTCATCATCCTGTCGTCGCTCGCGTCGCCGGAGGACAAGCGGCGCGGCCTGGATGCGGGCGCGGATGCGTACCTGGTGAAGGGCGAGCTGGGGGTGGAGATCCTTGCGCAGTCCATCGATCGGCTGACCTGAGGAGCCTCTCGTGGGCGGCAGCACGGCGGTGATGGGACTGGCGTTCCGGGTGCTCCTGGTGGGGAGGGGCCTGCGCGCGCTCGTGCGCGGGCTCTTCGAGGGCGAGTCGCTGGTCGCCGTGGGCCCACCAGAGGCGGACTTCGTGGGCGCGGAAGCGGTGGTGCGCAGGCACTTCCCGGACGTGCTGCTGGTGGACCTGGTGTCCGCGGAGGCGCTCAACGCCATTGAGCGCATCATGGCCCAGCGCCCCACGCCCATCCTCGCGCTGCACCCGGGCGTGCTCACCGGCCAGCAGGCGTTCCAGGCGCTGGCCCTGGGCGCGCTGGACGTGATGGACCGGCCCATGACGCCGGGGCCGGACTTCTGGCACGCGGTGAACCGCAAGCTGGTGATGCTGGCGCAGGTGAAGGGGGTGCGCTCGCCGCCTTCCTCGTCGAAAGCAAAGCAGCCGGTGCAGGAAGGGCCCACCGCGCCGTTCCCCCTGGTCGCGCTGGCTGCCTCGCTGGGCGGGCCGAAGGCCGTCGCGACGGTGCTGCGGATGATTCCGCGCGGCTTCCCCGCGCCCATCGCCTACTGTCAACACATCAGCCAGGGCTTCACGGAAGGCCTGGCGCACTGGCTGTCCACGGAGACGGCGCTGCGCGTCGTCGAGGCGACGCATGACGCGTGGATGGAGCCGGGCACGGTGTACATCGCCCCTTCGGGAGGACATCTGCTGGTGAAGCCGGACGGCCGTCTGGAACTGGATACAGGACCTGCCCTGCGGGGCTTCCGCCCCTCGTGTGACATGCTGCTCACTTCGGCCGGGGAGTCTTTCGGCAAGAGGTGCATTGGCGTCATCCTGACGGGCATGGGCCGAGACGGCGCCAGGGGGCTGAAGGAGATTCGCGAGCGGGGCGGGCGCACCATCGCGCAGGACGAGGCCACGTGCGTCGTCTACGGCATGCCTCGCGAAGCCGTGCTCCTGGGCGCGGCGCAGCAGGTGCTGCCGCTGGACACCATCGCGCCGACGCTCGTGCAGTGGGTGGACGCGTGCTGAACGTGGGCAACAAGGTGCTCCAGCAGCTGTCCGCGCTCCTCCTGGAACGCGCGGGGCTGAAGATCACCCTGGATGGCTACCACAGCCTGCGGCTCGCCCTGTCCACGCGCATGCCCGTGCTGGGGCTGAGCGACCCGGAGAAGTACCTGCAGAAGCTGACGAGCGCGAGCGGCGAGGAGGAGCTGCGCGCGCTCCTGCCGCTGGTGACGGTGGGGCACACGGAGTTCTTCCGCGACGCGAAGCAGTTCCGCGCGCTGGAGCAGAGCGTACTGCCGGAGCTGCTCGCGCGGGCCCGGCGCGAGATGCGCAAGGTGTCCATCTGGTCCGCGGGCTGCGCCACCGGCGAGGAGCCCTACAGCCTGGCGCTGGTGATGGCGGAGCTGGGCGCGCTCGCGGTGGAGGTGGACCTGTGGGCCACCGACCTGAACCTGGCCGCGGTGGAGGCCGCGCGGCAGGGGCGCTTCACCACGCGTCGCGCGATGGCCATTGGACCGGAGCGGCTCAAGCGCTTCTTCCGGCCCGTGGAGGACGGCTACGAGGCGTCGCCCATCCTGCGCGAGTACATCCGCTTCGATGGCCAGAACCTGGCCGCGCCGGTGTTCGACAAGGTGGCGCCCGGGTCGCTGGATCTCATCCTCTGCCGCAACGTCATCATCTACTTCGACCTGCCCACCATCCGCGGGCTGATGGACCGCTTCCTCGCGGCGCTGCGTCCGGGCGGGCTGCTCTTCCTGGGGTACTCGGAGAGCCTGTTCAAGGTCTATGACCGCTTCGAGATGATCGAAGTGGACGGCGCGTTCGTGTACCGGCGCCCTCTGGGCGAGCGCCCCCGTCCGCCTCCGCCGCTGGCGCCCCTGGCGGCGGAGCCCCGGCCGGGCAGCCCCGAGTCCTTCGCCGTGGAGCTGCGCCAGCGGATGCAGACCAACGCGGAGACCGCGGCGAGGCTGCGCGCGGGGGGCCTGGCCGACGCGGCGAGTGCCAAGGCTCCGGACGCGCCCGTGCGCAGGCCCACCCTGGAGATACCCGCGTTGGGCGCGCTGGGACGCCGCACCGGGGAGTTCCCCGCGGTCCGGACGGAACCGACGCGCACCGGAGAGTTCCCCGCCATCAAGCTGGATCCGTCCCGGCCCGTGGAGCCTCCGCGCCGGACCGCGACGACCGGTTCCTTCGCGGCGGTGCGCGTGGAGCCGCCCGCGTCCCAGCCCCTGGCGGAAGCGCCGCCCGCGCGCCCCAGCGGTTCGTGGCCGCAGCTGCTGCCGCCCGCGGAGCGCTTGAACATGGCCGTGCGGAAGATGGGGCAGGGTGACTTCCCCGCCGCCATCGACGGCGTGAAGCGCCTGCTGGTGGATGAGCCCTCCGACCTGGACGCGCTCCTGACGCTGGGCAACCTGTACTCGCTCACCGGCCGCATCGACGAGGCGCGCGACACCTTCGGTCAGGCGCTCCAGCGCGAGCCGCTGTGCGTGGAGGCGCGCGTCTTTGGCGGGGTGGCGGCGATGCAGGCGGGGAGCCTGGCCGAGGCGCGCTCCGAGCTGTCCAAGGCCCTGTTCCTGGAGCCTACGCTGGCCATTGGCCACTACCTGCTGGCCCAGGTGCAGGAGCGCACGCAGGACTTCGAGGCGGCCCGGCGCAGCTACCGCAACGCCGTCGCGCAGCTGAAGTATCCGCAGCGCCCGTTGGCGGGGCACTACCCGGAGATGCTCGACTCCGCGGAGTCCATCTCCCGCGCGGCCCGCTATGCGCTGGCCGCGCTGGAGGAGCAGCCGGGCTGAATCACCCAGCCCGGCGGAACGACGTCAGTCCAGGTTGCCCTTCACCTGATCCAGGCTCTTGGACGGATCCAGCACCGCGCCGAACTTCTTCTGGATGTACGTCTTGGCCTGGTTGCGCAGCAGCATGCCGGGGTCGGTGCCCTCGCCAGAGATGGCCTTGTCCGTGATGACAAAGCTGGCGTCCAGGTTGATGCCCATCACCTTGCCGACGAGCTTCGCGCCTTCCTCGCCCTGCCAGTCGGACTTCACGCCGTACTTGGAGCCCCAGTACTGCAGGAGCTGCTCGACGCGCTTCTTGACCTCGTCCTTGGGAAGGTTGTGGGGGACCTCGAACTTCATCGTGCCCATGGCTGACTCCTGAGTTCATTCCGCGAAAGCGGGTGCGTCCGTCCGGTTTAGTGACCCCGGGCCGGAAAGTGAACCGCCGTCTTCAGAAGTGTGTCCACCGGCTGCCTACCGGGTCCCCCAGCGCTCCAGGTACGGGCCCAGGTCGAACTTCTCCGCGGTGCGCAGCGAGCTCATGGGCCGGACCTTTCCAATCACCGCGCGCTCCTGGAAGGGCCGGTCGTGCAGCCCCAGGACCCACATGAAGTTGGAGACGCTCGCCGGGTCGCGCCCGTCCACCGCGTAGGTGTCGTTGAGCCGCGCGATGCGGGCCAGCGCCTCCTCCGGCGTGGGGCTCCACTCCAATATCTTCTTCCCCCAGAGCATGCGCAGGTAGTTGTGGATCCGCCCGCGCTCCCGCAGCTCGCGTTGGGACGCGTTCCAGAGCGCGTCCTGCGTGCGGCCCTGATCCAGCTCCTCGAAGGAGTAGAGGTGCGGGCGCGGATCCTTCCGGTGGCGTGACAGCGTCTCTCGCGCCCACGGGGGCAGGGAGTCCACGCTCAGCTGCTTCGGGCCGGGCGTGTGGAAGCAGTAGTTGAAGCCCAGCTCGCGGCGCACGAGCAGCTCCTCCACGAAGGACTGCACGGCGGGGTGGTCCTTGCCCTTCGCCGCGATGGCCGCGCGCGCCGCCTCGCCGGGGAAGAGGTTGCCCCAGTGGAAGTAGGGCGACAGGTTGGACTGCTGGCCCAGGCCCGGATCATTGCGGCCGGTGTCGTAGCCCTCCAGCCGCTCGTCGAGGAACGCATCCAGGGCCTTGAGGCCCGCCTTGCGTCCGCCGCGCTCGGAGAGGGGCTTCACGGAATGATCCAGCGCGAACGTGTCCAGCGCGGCGCGAGCCTGCACGGCGTCGGACAGCTCGAAGTCCGGCTGGAGCTTCGCGCCCGACACGCGGACCTTGCGCCTGGGCAGCGTGCGCTCCAGGTACTCCGGCCACAGCTTGCGCAGCTTGGGGCGCAGCGCGTACGCGCCCACCTGGGCCGCGGGGATGCGCTGCATGGGCACCACGCAGGAGGCGTCCACTGCGATGAGCGGCACCCGCAGCGCCTTCGCCGCGCCGCGCAGGTGGCCCGGGATGATGTACGTGGGGAACAGGTCCGACACGACGGCCGCCGCGCGCCGGCCCAGGCTCGCGAGCCTCGGCTTGTGTTCCTTCTTCGTGCGCGGCAGCTCCAGCCAGTACGGCAGGCCGCGCGCGGCGCAGCCCCTGGCCATGTCCGCCATGCCCTCCAGCGCCCACGCGTGGAGCCGCTCCGACGCGTAGGGGTAGTCCGGGCGGATGGCCTGGTACACGACGACGGGCAGGCCCAGGTGGTTGCCCAGCGCGATGGCGGCGTCCAGCGCGTGGTTCTCCTCCCACCGATGGTTCACCATGCACCAGTAGAGGACGAAGTCGCGCTGACCCGGAGGGAAGGGGGCCTCGTTCACCGCCTGCACGCGGGCGGAGTCGACGCCGAGTTCGGACCACGAGATGCCTTCAGGCATGGGCGCGCGAGAATCTTCGACACGCGGCGGAAAACCAACACGCGCGCACCGGTTGTGGTTTTCTGCCGGACGGCCGGACCCAAGGAGCCCCTCGCGTGTCACACCGTCGAACCTGGAACCTCCCTGTCACCGTCCTCGCGATCGCGCTGATGCTGCCGGGCCTCGCGCTCGCGCAGGCGGGTGGCACGGGCATCTATCCGGCGCCGCAGCCGCCGCCTCCGCCCGCGCCGGGCATGTACCCCGCGCCGTCCTCGCAGGCCGAGCCACAGGCCGAAGAACCCCGGCCCGTGACGCCCTCCGGCGACGCCGACGGGCAAGCGTATCCGCCGCCCACGCGGGCCGCGCCCCAGGCGAACCCGGATGAAGAGCCTCCCCGCGCGAGCGACGCGCCCCTCGCGCCGCCGGATCCGGACCGCCTGCGCACCGAGCCGCAGGCCCCGTTGACGGAGGGCGCGCGGGACGTGCGCCCGGAGTCCATCCGAGACGAGACCGCGACGGCCGCCTCGCGGATCCGCCCGCCGCCGGAGGACAACGGCGTGTTCCTGGACGGCCAGCGCCGCCGGGGGCCGTTCCTGTCCGGTCCGGGCAGCACGCGCTTCGTGCTGCACCACACGGCCCTGGGCGCGCTGGGCGGCTTCTTCACGCAGGCGTTCAACAAGGAGTTCAACTTCGACCGCAGCTCGCGCGAGTCCATGCTCGCGGGCACCCTCATCGGCGCGGGCCTGGGCTTCGGCGCTTCCGCGTGGTGGCAGTTCAACAACTGGGTGGACACGCCCATGGCGAACTTCACCATCCTCAACTCGGGCATCGGCGGCATGTTCCTCGCGGGCTTCATGGACCTCATCACCCAGGACCCGGGCGTGCTCACCTGGTCCGCGTTCCTGGGCGCGGAGCTGGGCGCGTGGCTGACGGCGGGCATCGGCGGCGGGCAGCTGCCGCTCTCGGACGGCCTGCTGGTGGCGTCCGGCGCGGGCTGGGCGGCGGCGTACAGCGCGCTGTTCCTCGCCATCGTGCACTTCTCCGGCACGTCCATCTCCGGCAAGACGTGGAAGGACATGCTGCTCATCTCCCCGGGAGTGGGCGCGGGCGTGCTGGCCCTGGCGACCATGCGCTACAACCCCACGGCGTCGCAGATCCTCCGCGCGGACCTCTTCGGCGGCGGCGTGGGCGCGGCGGTGCTGCTCATCTCCGGCCTGGTGCTGGGCGGCTTCAACCAGTCCACCCCCTACGTGCTGTCCTTCCTGGGCTCCGCGGGCGCCATCACCACCGTGAGCCTGCTGTGGGAGGAGAGCGTGGACCGGTCCGCCCTGCGCAGCGCCAAGGACCGGCCCTACAAGAACGTCTGGTGGTAGACGGCCTGGCGGACGGGCGAGCAGGCGTCATGGCGCGGGGGAAGGGGCGGCATCACCTTTCCCCGGTATGGCGCGCGTCCTCCCGTTCTCGGCCCTCCTGACGTCGCTGGACTCCTCGCTGGAGCCCGGGGACGGTCCTCCTCGCGGCAACGCGGCCCCGCTGCCCACGCACGTGCGGCCCCTGCTGGAGGCCGCGAACCCGAGCGCCGAGCTGCGCCGGATGCGGGACTCGGGCGGGCTGCTGAAGGACGCGCGTCCCTCCCTCTACGTCGTGGAGCTGCACGGCCCCGCGGGCCGCTTCTCCGGCCCTCCGGTGCGCTACCTGTTGTGCGCGCTGACGCCGGACGCGGTGCCGTCGCTGGAGCAGGACCCGTACCGGCCCCGCGCGTGGGAGGTGGAGCCCGCAGTCACGCTGGTGGCGGATGACCACGGCGCCCTCCGGGCCCTGCTGGCGGAGGCGGCCGAGCGCGGCATCTCCGTCTGGAAGGGGCAGTACGACGGCAGTCCGGTGTCGCTCCTGCGCATCGAACCGTCCCCGGTGTCCAAGCGCCTGCAGGCGGTGCTGGACGAGGCCCCCATGCGGCCCCTGGCGGCCCTGAGCGAGCAGGGCCGGACGCTGGCCGCGGTGGTGCCGCTGTCCGAGCCGGGCCTGGAGCTGTGCCCCATCCACCGTGCCCTGAAGGGCGTGGAGACGTTCAAGGAAGACACCTTCCTCACCCTGGTGGCCGCGTACGCGCGCGTGACGGAATTGGATGCGCCCCTCACCACGCCGCAGGGACTCTCCGCCGCGCGCGAGCGGCTGGCCACGCTGGTGCCCGGACAGCACGCCGTGCTGCTGGTGCTGCCGGGAGGCCGCGGGCGCATCCTGCGCTTCCGGCAGGGCCTGGACCTGGCGCACCTGAAGGGCGCGCCTCGAAACCCCACGCTGCGCAGCCTGGACCTGGCGCTGCTCAACGCGCTGGTGCTGCGCACGGTGCTGGGCATCCAGGAGCCGGAGGCGTCCGGACATCCTCAAGTCTTCCCGGTGCACGGCCTGGAGTCGCTGGTGGCGGGTGTGGAGTCCGGCACGTTCCAGGCGGGCTTCGCGCTCAACCCGCCGCCGGTGTGGGAGGTGAGGGCGGTGATGGAGGCCCAGGCCACGCTGCCGCCGCGCACCCTGCGCGTGGAGCCGCGTGTGCCCGCGGGATTGCTCTTCCTGGATCCCGAAGTCTGACGGCCCCCCGCGTGCGTGCGCTGACCGGCACCGCGCAGGACTGGCCCCATCGGGTGCGGCTGCGGTTGGAGCCCGGCCCGGGGGAGACGCTCGACGCCATCTGCGGCGGCGAGGTGCAGGTGCTCCAGCGACGGCTGGGCTACCGCTTCACGTTGGACCCCGTGCTGCTGGCGCACTTCGCGGTGTTCGAGGCGGGGGCGCACCGGGGGAGGCTGCTCGATTTAGGCACCGGGTGCGGCATCATCCCGCTGGTGCTGGCCCGCCGGCTGGGGAGAGTGGACATCACCGCGCTGGAGCTGCAGCCGGGCCTCTTCTCCCTGGCCGAGCGCAACGTGTACCTGAACCGCTGCGAGGGCGCGGTGACGCTGGTGCAGGGCGACCTGCGGCACGTGTCAGAGACGTTCCCAGCGGGCAGCTTCGGCCACGTGCTGTGCAATCCGCCGTACCGCGCGCGCACCGCGGGCCAGAGCAACCTGTCGCTGGAGAAGGCGCTCGCGCGGCATGAGATTGCCTGCGAGCTGCCGGACGTGGTGCGCGCCGCGGCGTACCTGCTCGTGCCCCGGGGCGCGCTGTGCATGGTGTACCCGGCGTCCCGCTTCAGCGAGCTGGTGTCCGTGCTGCGCACGCTGCAACTGGAGCCACGCACGGTGCGCATGGTGCATCCGCGCGCGGACCGGCCCGCGAAGCTGGTGCTGCTCCACGCGGTGAAGGGCGGACGGGCGGACCTCACCGTGCTGCCGCCACTCGTGGTCCACGCGGACGAGGACGCGGCCTTCACGAAAGAGGTCAACGCCATGGTGGGCTGACACACCCACACGCCTTTCGCTTCACCCCGGGTGCGGCGGGGCAGGGTAGACTCCCCGGCTTCGGGGCCGGGACCGGCCGCCCCGTCTCGTGAAGGCAGGGTGTGATGCGCGTGGACTTCCGTCGCGCCGTGCAATGGCGAATCCGGGCCCGGATGGCCGTGGGCTTGAGCGGCTGGGTCGTGGCGCTGGTGCTGCTCATGGGCGCCCACGCGCTGGCGCAGACGCAGGCGGACCGGCTCTACTTGAGCTACGGCCTCTCCGGCGGAGGCTCGCTGGACGCGGGACGTGCCCGCATCAAGGAGCGGCGGACCCTGGAGCTGCGCGTGCCGCTGCCGCCGCTCGTCCTGGGGCGCACGTACCTGCTGCCGTCGGTGGGCTACGAGACGCGGTGGGTGGGCGCGGACGTGCCCTCCGTGGGCGAGGACGCGGTGGACAAGCAGTTCCACCGCATCCAGCTGGGGCTCACGCTCATCCGGCCCGTGGCGCCGCGCTGGTTGGTCGTCACGGGTGTGATGGCCAGCACCCGCACGGACTTCCAGTCGTCCTTCGACCTGGCGCTGGACACGTCGTGGGTGGCGTTCGCGATGGCCAACCACCAGTTCGAGGACACGCCGGGGCTCGGGGTGACGTTCGGCGTGGTCGTGCTGTGGCCGTTCGACGCGCTGCCGGTGGTGCCCATGCTGAGCCTGACCTACAACCGGGGCCCGTACGTCCTGGAGGTGGGCCTGCCCCGGCTCACGCTGCTGCGCAAGCTGGGCGACACGGTGGAGCTGGGGCTGGTGGGGGCGCTGGACATGCAGGTGCTCCGCACCCGGTTCGACCCCGAGCTCCGGGCGCTGAACGCCAGCTACCTGCGCGAGACGCAGGTCCGCGTGGGGCCCACCGTGAACGTCCACCTGGGCCGTGACTTGTGGCTCAGCTCGTCGGTGGGCCTGTCGTTGATCAACGACTACGCGCTGCTGGACCGCCAGCGCGACAGCCTGAACGTGCGCGGGCTGGACATGGGGACCGCGCTGTATGGCCGCGTCATCCTGGGCTGGCGCCCGCCGCGTCCCCAGGCGAAGGCGAAGAGCCCGCGCCCGGCGCCCTGAGCGCTACGGCGTAGGCTTCGCGCTCTCGGCGGCCTGACGCTCCTGGCGGCACCAGGCGAGCTGCTCCTGGAGGGTGGCCAGCGGCACGGCCAGCTCCAGCTTGAAGGACGAGCCGTCCGGGCGGACCTTCGCGAAGTCCAGGAGCTGGGCCAGGTCGTCCTTGCCGTCCGCCTGCGCCTTCATGCGCGCCATGGACAGCGCGCCGCCCAGGGACTTGCCCAGGTCCGTCATCTTGTCCGCGTCCAGGCCCGTCACGTTGGCCACCATGGCCACGTCGCCGCTGGTGTCCAGGTGCAGCTCCACGTTCTGGGCCACGTCCGTCAGCCGCTGCGCCAGCTCCGCCTGATCCGGGCCCAGCAGCTTCGCCAGGGTCTCCACCGCCAGCACGCCGTACATCTCGCCGTAGGTGCTGTTCTCATCCAGCAGCGGCGGGCCTTCCTCCTGGCCGCGCCCGTCCATGCGATCCAGCACCGTCTTCACGGAGTCCGGCGACTTGCCCAACACCAGCATCTGGTTGTTCCAGGTGCCCACCGCGTTGTCCATGCGCCCGCGCTGCGTGCCGCCGTCCGGCAGGGCGAAGGTCGTGTCCCCCGGCTCGTACACGCGCGCGCCCGCGCCGTAGTCGGAGGACACGCGCTCGCCCAGCAGCTCCTGGTACTTCGCCTTGCTGAAGTCGCCGGAGAGGATGACGCCCTCGTCGGTGACGACCAGCCGGTCCAGGTCCTGGAGCGGATCCACGCCGCTCATCGCCTTGAACTGCTCCAGGTTCTTGCCGCCGTCGCGCAAGAGGCAGTCCATGAGCAGCTCGCCCACGGGCGAGTAGCGGAGCGCGTTCGCCTCGATGACCACCGCCGTGCGGCCCGGGCCTCGGGGCAGCGCCGCGAGCAGCGGATCCCTCGGCTTCACCGGCGCGGCCACGCCCGCGTCCACCACCGCGGGCATCACCCAGGTGCGCCGCTTCTCCGCGCGCTCCAGGTCCGGGCCCCGCATGCGCCGGGGGAACTCCACGTCCGGAGCTTCCGCGGGCGGCTTGTCGCCCTGGCCCGTGAACATCAGGACCGCGCCTCCGGCGAACAACAGCAGCGCCCCTACCAGCCACACCCTCCTGCGCCCGCGCGAGTCCATGGTTCAGCAGTCCTTTCCTTCGAAGTGCCAGAAGCCCACGGAGAGGGCCCCCAATCCGAACACCAGCACGCCACCCAGCAGCATGCCCAGCGAACCCTTCTCCAGCGGCGTGGAGCTGGCCAGGTCCGCCGCGCGCGACGCCAGCGCGGACAGCCGGGGCAGCACCAGCGTCACCGCGTCGAACGCCGTGCGGCCGAAGCCCGACTCCAGGTAGCGCGACACGTCCGCGCGGAAGCCCGCGAGGATGCCGCCCACCAGCAGCACGAAGCCCGCCGCCGAGCACAGCGCCGCGCTCCTCACCAGCGTCGCCGTGGTGAGCATCACCGCGTACACCGCCGCGAACCCCACGCACGCCAGGCCCCCGGCGATGAGCGGCCCCACCGTCCAGTACCCCGTCTTCACCCCGAAGATGAGCGTCAGTCCGCCCGCGGCGTACACCGTGCCGCCCAGGGCCAGCGTCATCACGCCCACGAACGTGCCGGCCAGCAGGTGCCAGCGCTGCAAGGGGAGGGCGAGCAGGTGCTCGATGCGGCCGGGCGACAGGAGCCCTGGCGCGAAGTCCGAGCACGCGACGATGCCGAAAAGGATGCCGCCGTAGAACACCAAGTATGCCGCCGCGCGGTACATGGGCCGCAGCGCCACGTCCACGGACATGATGTTGGAGCGCATCACCTCGCCGAACAGGCGCGTCGCCGCGAGCGCTCCGTCCACGACCTCCAGCTTGAGGCTGAGCGCCACGGTGGCCAGCACCAGCGTGAGCCCCACCATGAAGGCCATGATGAACTTGCGCGACGCCGCCTCGCGCAGCACGTAGCCGGCGATGACGAAGACAGGGCTCTTCATGCCGCCACCCCCGGCCCGCCGACAGCTCCCACGAGCACCGCCTCCAGGTCCGCGCCCTCGCGCTTGAGTTCCATCAGCAGCGCGCCCGAGGCCCGCGCCTTGTCCAACGCCGCGTTGAGCACCGCCACATCCTCCGCGTCCACCGTATACACGCCGTCCTCCCGGCCACCGCTCGCGGGCGCTACGTCACCGCCCGGCGCCGCGCCAGTCCTTCCACCCCGCGCTGGATCCGCCACGGCCATGAAGCCCGCCGCCGTCAGCGCCGCCCGGTCCGCGCCGGGCGCGAAGCGCACGCGCCAGCGGGCCCCGGCCTTCGCCAGCTCCTCCAGCCGTCCCTCGCGCAGCACGCGCCCGTCCGCGAGGATGGCCACGCGGTCGCACACGCGCTCCGTCTCCGCCAGCAGGTGCGAGTTGAGGAACAGCGTCACGCCCTTCTGGACCTCCTCCTGGAGGATGCGGCGCACCTCCAGCCGGCCCATGGGGTCGATGCCGTCCGTGGGCTCGTCCAGCACGAGCAGCGCCGGGTCTCCCAGGAGCGCCGCCGCCAATCCCAGCCGCTGCCGCATGCCCTTGGAGTAGCCGCCGATGCGCCGGTCCACCGCGTCCGTCAGGCCCACGCGCTCCAGGAGCCGCGCGTGCGCGTTCACGTCCGGCTTCAGTCCCTTGAGCCGCGCCACGGTGGCCAGGAACGCGGGCGACTTCCACGTGCCGGGCAGGTGCAGCCGCTCCGGCAGGTAGCCGATGCGCGCGCGGATGGCGGGATCCTCCGGCGACCCGCCCAGCACGCGCACCGTGCCCGCGGTGGGCCGCACGATGCCGAGCACGCTCTTGATGAAGGTCGTCTTGCCCGCGCCGTTGGGGCCAATCAGCCCGAACGCGCTGCCCGCCGGGACGTGGAGGTCCATGCCCCGGAGGGCTTCATGGCCGCCGCGTCCGAACGCTCGGCGATACGTTTTTCGCAGGCCCTGCACTTCAAGGGCGGGAGGAGGAGTCGTCACGGTTACGACTGTAGACGACCCGCTGGGCGGATGATTGCACCCGCATGGAACCAGGGGGAGGGACGGGCGGCCCTGCATGCGGGCTTCCCTCCGCGTTCCCTCGTTCGCGCCGCTGGGAAAATGCTTGCGCAGCCGGAGAGCGCGTGGCGCGACGCGACACCTCGTCATTCCCGGGCGTTGCACTCCTGGGGGTTCCAACGGTGCCCCTGGTCCGGGCCCTGCAATGCCCTGTCAGCGACCCGCGGGACACGAAAGCCAACCCTCGCGGCCACACCACACAGGAGACATGGGCATGACGTGGGCAAACGGGACCGAGCAGCAGCTTCAGGACGCGCGCCGTGAGCTGGAGGCCGCCGAGCGGGAGCTGACCACCGGGACCGAGGCGGCGCGGGTGCGCTACGCCCGGGCGCTGTACGAGGCGGACCTGGCCGGGCGGCGGGCCGACCGCATGGCGCGCGATTCCCGCCGCCAGCAGCTGACCTGGCGCCCCGTCGCCGGCTGAGCAGGCGGATTCGCGACGCGGAAGGGGTGAAGCGCGGGGCCCGGCGGTTTATACCGGCGACCCATGGCCCACCCCGTCCACCGTCCCCGCAGGCTGCGCCGCTCGGCGGCCCTCCGTGACATGGTGAGAGAGACGCGCCTCTCGCCCACGGACTTCATCTACCCGCTGTTCGTCGTGGAAGGCCGGGACGTGCGCCGTCCCATCTCCTCCATGCCGGGCGTCTTCAACTTCTCGCTGGAGCACGCGGTGAAGGAGGCGAAGCTCGCGAAGTCGCTGGGCGTGCCCTCCGTCATCCTCTTCGGCATCCCGGACCACAAGGACGCGCGCGGCACCCAGGCGTACGCGACGGACGGCATCGTCCAGCGCGCCATCCGGGAGATCAAGGCCGCGGAGCCGGACCTCCAGGTCATCGCGGACGTGTGCCTGTGCGAGTACACCGACCACGGCCACTGCGGCGTGCTGGACGGCAACCACGTGGCCAATGACGCCACGCTGCCCTTGCTGGCCCAGATGGCCGTCACCTGCGCGCAGGCGGGCGCGGACATCATCGCGCCGTCGGACATGATGGACGGCCGCATCGGCGCCATCCGCAAGGCGCTGGACGAGGTGAAGCACCAGGACACGCCCATCATGGCGTACTCGGCGAAGTACGCCTCCGGCTTCTACGGTCCGTTCCGTGAGGCCGCGCAGAGCACGCCGCAGTTCGGCGACCGCCGCGGCTACCAGATGGACCCGGGCAACGTGCGCGAGGCCATCCGCGAGACGGCGCTGGACGTGGACGAAGGCGCGGACTTCATCATGGTGAAGCCGGCGCTGTCGTACCTGGACGTCATCCGCGCGCTGCGGGAGAACTTCGACCTGCCGCTCGCCGCGTACAACGTCTCCGGCGAGTACGCGATGCTCAAGGCCGCCGGGCAGAACGGCTGGGTGGACTACGAGCGCGTGATGTTGGAGGTCCTCACATCCATCAAGCGCGCGGGCGCCGACCTGGTCATCACCTACCACGCCCTGGAAGCGGCCAAGCTCCTGTAGGCGACACCCGGGCGCGCGTGTTCGGCGGAAGGCTTGATCGCTTCCGCCGCTTGCGCCCAAATGCTCCGCACACGATGCCCACCCAGAAGAAGCGGCCCGGACGCAGAACCGAGAAGCCTCCGCCCAGACGTGGCAGCGCGACGGCCCCCCAGGCCCGGACGACTCGAAAGAGCCAGTCACCGCGCTCCAGGTCGGGCCAGCGCCCCGGGAAGGGCCGCGCTCCCGTCGTCCGTGAGCCGGGGCCGTTGCAGTACAAAGTGGTGGAGCTGTCCACCGTGGACGAGGGAGCGCTGGAGCGCACCTTGAACGAGTGGACGGCCAAGGGCTGGAACCTGGACGGCGTGCAGTTCGCGATGCGCGAGTCCTCCAAGCGCCCGGCCATGGCCTTCGTCTTCTTCACCCGCGAGGGCGAGGCCGCGGGGCACGACGAGGACGACGCGCGGCAGAAGCTCCTGCGCATGTCGGAAGGCGGAAGCCCCACGGCGCAGCTGGCGGCCGAAGCGGCCGGAGAGCACGCGCAGACGGTGGTGCCCTTCGTCCACCCGCTGTCCGCGCACGAGCGGCTGGCGAAGCTGGCGGGGCTGGACGAGCCGGAGCCCACTGAAGAGGGGCTCACGCTGGAGCCCGAGGAGTGAGCACCTCTCCCGAGCGCAGCCTCATGGCGGAAGGCCGGAGCGCGGGCCGCGTGCTGCGGCTGGTGCAGGAGGACGCGGGGCCGGACTCGCCGTACCCGAAGGCGTCGCTGCTGCTGCGGCTGGGCGCGCGCATCATCGACTGCGCGGTGGCCTGGGGCCTGTACGTGGTCTGCGGCGCCGCGGGCGCGGTGGTGGCGCTGCTGTTCCTGCTGCTCGCGGACGGGATGCTCCAGGGGCAGAGCGTGGGCAAGCGCATCTGCGGCGTGAAGGTGATGCACCTGCCCACGCGCTCGGCCGCACGGCACCGGGACAGCACGCTTCGCAACGCGCCGCTCGCGCTGGTGGTGCTCCTGGGGATGATGCCCGCGCCGCATGGCGTGGTGGCCGCCCTGGCGGGCTTCGTGGTGATTGGCGGCGTGGAGGCGTGGCGCGTGCTGCGCGACCCGCTGGGCCTGCGGCTGGGGGACACCTGGGCGCAGACGCAGGTGGTGGACGGGAAGGTTGTCGCGGGCGCGACGGTTGCAGCTCGCACGCCGGTGGCCGCCACGCGCGCCCCGGGTCGTTTGATGTCAGCGGCGAAAGTGCGCCGCGGCAAGGCATTCAGGAAAGGGAGACGGGGTAAGCCATGCGCATCGCGCTGACCTACAACCTGCGGCTTTCGGACTCGGAAGAAGAGGCGGAGTTCGACACGCAGGAGACGGTGAACACGCTGGCGGGAGCCATCGAGCGGCTGGGCCACCGCCTGGAGCGCTTCGAGGTGAGCGGCCCGGCTTCGCGCACCGTCGCCCGCCTGGAGGCGTACAGCCCGGATCTCATCTTCAACACGGCGGAGGGCCGCCGCGGCCGCTTCCGTGAGGCGTTCTACCCGGCGCTCTTCGACGAGCTGGGCTTCGCGTACACGGGCTCGGACGCGTACGCGCTGGCGCTCACGCTGGACAAGCAGCTCACCAAGCTCATCCTCTCCAAGCACGGCATCCGCACGCCGGGCTGGCAGTACGTGGAGAAGCTCAGCGAGCTGCAGCCGGAGAACCTGCGCTTCCCCGTCATCGTGAAGCCCAACTTCGAGGGCTCCTCCAAGGGCATCACCCAGGACTCCGTCGCGGAGACGCTGGAGCAGGTGCGCGAGAAGGTGGCGAAGGCGCTGGAGAAGTACCCGGCCGGCGTGCTGGTGGAGGAGTACATCAGCGGGCGCGACCTCACGGTGCCGTTCCTGGCCGCGGTGGACAACGACTACGACGGCGTGCTCGCGCCGGTGGAGTACGTCATCGACCCGGAGGCGTCCCAGGGCCGCAAGTACGCCATCTACGACTACGAGCTGAAGACGCGCCGGGAGAAGTCCGTGTCCGTGCGCGCCCCCGCGAACATCCCGGCGAAGATGTCCGAGGACGTCCGCACCATGGCGCAGAAGATCCTCCAGGTGCTGGACTGCCGCGACCTGGGCCGGCTGGACTTCCGCGTGTCCGACGCGGGCGTGCCGTACTTCCTGGAGATCAACGCGCTGCCCAGCCTGGAGCCGGGCGCGGGCATCTACGCCGCGGCGGAGCTGGAAGGGCTGCACCTGGACGGGGTCATCAACTCCATCATCCAGAGCGCGGGCAAGCGTCACAAGATCCGCGACAACAAGAGCCGCCAGGGCAGGCCCGCGCGCAAGTCCGGGCCGCTGCGCGTGGGCTTCAGCTTCAACGTGAAGCGCGTGAAGCCCAGCGCCACGGCGGAGACGGTGCAGGAGGACAGCGAGGCCGAGTACGACTCGCCCAACACGCTCCAGGCCATCCGCGAGGCCATCGCCTCCTGGGGCCACGAGGTCATCGACCTGGAGGCCACGGCGGAGCTGCCCACGGTGCTCTCCAGCACGCCGTTGGACATCGTCTTCAACATCGCCGAGGGCTTCAAGGGCCGCAACCGCGAGAGCCAGGTGCCGGCGATGCTGGAGCTCCTGGACATCCCGTACACGGGCAGCGACCCCGCGACGCTGTCGCTCGCGCTGGACAAGGCGCTGGCGAAGAAGATCGTCCGTCAGGCGGGCATCCTCACGCCCAACTTCCAGCTGATGGTCACGGGCAAGGAGCGCCTCAACAAGGAGTTCACCACCTTCCCGCTCATCGTGAAGCCGGTGGCGGAGGGCAGCTCCAAGGGCGTCGTCACCAAGAGCGTCTGCTACTCCGAGGCGGAGCTGCGCGATGTGGTGAAGGAGATCGCCGGCAAGTACCAGCAGCCCGCGCTGATCGAAGAGTACATCGGCGGCCGTGAGTTCACGGTGGGCCTCCTGGGCGAGCGGCGTCCGCGCGTGCTTCCGCCCATGGAGATCGTCTTCCTGGACAAGGCGGAGAAGAACCCGGTCTACAGCTTCCAGCACAAGCTCGATTGGACGGACCGCATCCGCTACGACGCGCCCGCGAAGATCGAACCCGCGTTGCTGGAGAAGCTGCGCACGGCGGCGCGCAATTCGTTCATGGCGCTGGGGTGCCGCGACGTGGCGCGCATCGACTTCCGCATGGACGACAAGGGGCGCATCTACTTCATCGAGTGCAACCCGCTGCCCGGCCTCACCCCCGGCTGGAGCGACCTGGTGCTGATCGCGGCGGGTGCTGGCATGGACTACCGGACGCTGATTGGCGAGATCATGGCGCCCGCCATCCGCCGCTACAAGGAGCGCGAGGCACGCCGGGCCCAGACGGAGAACCCGGCCGGGGCCCACGCGCCGCCGCTCAATAAAGTCGTGCAGCGGATTGAAGAGCAGAACGCGCGGGCCAATGCGTCGGCCCCCGCGGAGAACACGCCCGCGCCGCGTCCGGAGCTCAAGTCCTGAGCTTCCGCTGAAGCCTGGGGAAGGGAAGGGGACGGTGCCCGGAAGAGGCGCCGTCCCCGTTTCATTTCAGCCGTCGCTGAGCGCCTGGGCCCAGCCCTTCTCGAAGTTGTCGTGGTACGCCTGCCACAGCGTGTCCGAGTAGAACTTGGCCAGGTTCTCGTCGTTGTAGCGCAGCGAGTTCTTGGACAGGTTGTGCGAGCCCGTCAGCACCATCTTCCGCACCGTTCCGTTGAAGTTGCCGGAATAGACGAAGTGCTTGCTGTGCGTGAGCACCTCGCGCGGCGTGCCGTCGCCCTGCTTCACGTTGTTGGCGGAGGCGTCGTAGAGCTGGCGGAGCGTGATGTTCTTCGCGCCGGTGAGCTTCGTTTTGATGCCCGCGTCCATGTCCGTGTAGAGCACGCGCACCCGGCAGCCCAGCTTGCCAATGCGCACCAGCTCCGTGGCCACGATGGCGCGGCTGTCGTTGAAGTGGTTCTGGTTCACGTCCAGCGTGCAGCCCGACACGTACGTCTTGATGGAGTCCGTGAAGTTGTTCGTCACGGTGTCGCTGGACAGCTCGTTGTCGTTGCCCTCGCGCGGGAAGAAGTAGACGGTCCACGGCGCGTTGGGGGAGTTGTAGTAACCCTGGCCCGTGGTGGGGTTGTAGTAGTCCGTCGTCTTCGTGCCGCCGCGCAGGTCGTTGTGGTAGCCGACCCAGTAGTCGTACCAGTCCCAGTCCTCGTAGCTGACGACCATGTCGTTCCAGTAGTTGTTCTGGGAGTAGGTGTTGTTCCAGGAGCCCTGCACCACGACGCGCTGGATGCGGTTGCCCTGCGGATCCGTGGTGGTGGAGAAGGTGAAGATCTTGTCGTGCATGATGGTGCCCTCGCGGTCGAAGCCCGCGATGCACGCGCTGCCCGCGCCCGTGCCATTGCAGCGCGTGAGCTCCAGCCTCAGGCCGTCCGGGCAGGTCGCCGCCGGGGGCACGTAGCTGCTCAGGTCATGGATGACGCCGCCGGAGGCGAACTCCGAGGCGGCGCCGCCGTTCTGCTCGTCCACCACCAGCCGCACGATGACGCCCCGGCACAGCGCCGCCTTGATGGCCGCGTTCAGGTGGTCCGTCGTCCACAGGAACATGGCGATGCGGATGTAGGAACCCTTGGGGCTGTTCTGGATGAGCCGGGCGAGCTCGTCCTTGATGCGGTAGTCCCGCGTGCCCGTGTTGTCCGGCTGGTTGAAGACGGCGTAGAGCCCGGGCACGTTCGTCGCGCCCTGGGTCTGCTCCGCCAGGTTCGGATCCGTCTGCGCCTCGGGCTGACACCCGGTGAACGCCAGCACCACCAGTCCTGCCACCGCCAACAGCCGTTTCATGACCTGCCTCCGTTTCTTCGCCTCCAACCATTTAAGCTGAAATGGTACGGAAAGCGGAGAAAGCGGGAGTCAGTGTCACTTCGTGGGCGCGAAGCCACCGTGGAACGTGGGCGGCAGGGTGTGGTCGAAGTGGCAGCGCGCCACGGGCCCGTCCTCCAGGTGGCGCGCGTCCAGCACGGCGATGTGGGACGTGTCCGTCTTCGCGTCGAACACCTGGGTGAGCACCCAGCCGTCGTCCTCCGCGCCTCCACCGGGGCGGGGGACGAACACGGGCTCGGAGGGGTAGGTGCCCTCGCCCAGGGACACCTTCGTCATGCGTCCCGTGTCCATGTCCACGCGCGCCACGCCGTCGAAGAGGCCGCGCCGGGCTTCATCGCTGAGGTGCACGCCCAGGTAGAGCGTCTGGTGCGAGCGGCCCACGACGCAGGGGGCCACGCGGGGGAACTCGCAGCTGATGTCCGCGCGCTGTTCGGTGCGGAAGGTGCGTGCCTTCACGTCCACCACCGCCCGGTGCAGCATGCCCTTCGCGTCCAGGGACGTGGTGCCTCGCACCAGCTCGCCCAGCCACTGGTTCGTCGTGAAGTCGGGGTAGCGCACGTAGTCCACCACCAGCGTGTCGCCCTCTTCGTACGCATTGCCGAAGTGCCACAGGTAGAAGGCGTCCGTGGTGATGCGCACCGGGTGCGCCACGTCGTCGATGGGCACCACCAGCACGTCCGCGCCCGCCTCCGGCCGCCACCGCAGGTTCTCCGAGTACGAGCCCACCCGCAGCAGCGCGCGGAAGAGGTTCAGGCGCAGGGGTGACAGGAAGAAGACGAGGTAGCGGTCCGTGGCGATGAAGTCGTGCACCATGGTCGCGCCCGGCAGCTTCACCGTGCCCAGCCGCTGGGCCTTGCCGCCGTCCGGCAGCGCGTAGAGGTCCGCCAGCGTCTCGCGGCCGTAGCGGATGCCGAAGTTGTAGGACGCCTTGCGCGACGGCACGCGGTGCGGGTGCGCGGAGAACGTCTCCACCACCGTGCCGTCGAAGTCCGTCTCGCCCAGCGTGGACAGGTCGTCCTGGGACACCTCCACCGGGATGCTGCCCTCGAAGAGCGCGTACAGCTTGCCGTTCCACGCCATCACGGACGTGTTCGCGGAGTTCTTGCGCACGTCGCGCAGCTTGTGCAGCAGCGGCGTGGGCGTGCCGTACGCGCCGTAGCGCTGCGAGGACGCGTTGCGCTCCGCCACCATGGTGGGCGTGTCCAATAGCCGCGACGCGCCCGTCACCCCGTCCGTGCCGAAGCGCACGCCCAGCATCCCGCCGTCCCCGTCGAACCAGTGCTGATACGGCCGGCCATGCACGTCGAACGTCCACGGCCCCACCCGGTACAGCGAGCCCCGCAGCCCTTCCGGCACCTGGCCCTCCACCCGCAGCGGTTCGAACCCGTGCTGGCGGGGGAGCGTGCGGAACGCCCGCAGCCAGCCCGGCGCGGAGGAGGACATCGTCTGCTTCATCGCGGTGGTCATGACAGCTCCCTTTCCAGTGCAACGTAGGGCGCGAGGGAACCCCGCGCCGCCCATCGTGTAGACACTGTAAACATCGCATGTTGTCGCTGTCAACATGGATGTTGACGCTGGAAACTTCGCGCGGCGGATGGTCAAGTCACGCAGGCGGCAGTGGGCGCCTGAGGAGGCACGGACGTTGGCGACGCGGGGCAAGCGGAAGCAGGCGGCGGAGGCACCGGAGGACAAGGGCCGCTACCACCACGGAGACCTGCGCCAGGCGCTGGTGGACGCGGCGGTGGCGCTCATCGACGAGGAGGGCTTCGGCGCGCTGTCCCTGCGGGAGGTGGCCCGGCGGGCGGGCGTCACCCACGCGGCGCCATACCGGCACTTCGCGGACAAGGAGGCGCTGCTGGAGGCGGTGGCGCACGAGGGCTTCCGCGCCATGGCGCGCGAGATGCGCGAGCGCATGGCCCCGCACACGAGCCCCCTGGAGCGGCTGTACGCGGCGGGCGAGGCCTATGTGCTGTTCGCCGTGCGCCACCGGCCGCACTTCCGGGTGATGTTCGGCCCGCACTTCACCCGGCCCATGTCACCGCCGCCGGAGCCGGAAGGAGAGCAGGGCGCCTTCACGCTGCTGGTGAGCAGCATCGAGGCCGGACAGGCGGCGGGCCTCCTGCGCCCCGGCGAGTCGCGGCCCCTCACGCTCACCGCGTGGTCGCTCGTGCACGGGCTCGCTTCGCTGTTCGTGGACCGGCAGCTGGGTGAATCGCCCCAGGGCGCGGAGGCCGCGGAGGCGCTCGCCCGCGTGCAGACGCGGCTGCTCGTCGAGGGGCTGAGGCCGCCCGCACGCGGCTGAACCTTCGCGACAGTTGGTAGGGAAGCAGGGTTGACCGTCGGGGATTGTCGGGTACGGTCGGCGCCATGGTGCGGATACCGGAAGAGAATGGGCCAAGGGTCCGGGCGCGGGAGCTGGGGCTTCCGCTGGGGCGCTTCAAGCCAGGGAAGTACAACGCCATCACCGACGTCGAAGGCGTGCTGGTGGGCCACACCACCATCATCGAAGGCTCGGGGCCGCTGCGGCCCGGCTACGGCCCGGTGCGCACCGGCGTCACGGCCATCCTGCCCAACCTGGGCAACATCTTCATGGAACGCATGAGCGGAGGCGGCTTCGTGCTCAACGGCGCGGGCGAGGTCTCCGGCATGACGCAGCTCATGGAGTGGGGCCTCATCGAAACGCCCATCCTCCTCACCAACACCATGGCCGTGGGCGCCGTGTCCGACGGCGTGGCCAACTACCTGGTCCAGCGCTACCCGGGCATCGGTGACGAGCACGACGTCATCATCCCCGTGGTGGGCGAGTGCGACGACTCGTGGCTCAACGACGTCTCCGGCCGCCACGTGCGCCAGGAGCACGTCTTCGCCGCCATCAACGCCGCGAAGTCCGGCCCGGTGCAGGAGGGCAACGTCGGCGGCGGCACCGGCATGGTGACGTGCGACTTCAAGGGCGGCATCGGCACGTCGTCGCGCAAGCTGCCGGAGGTGCTGGGCGGCTACACGCTGGGCGTGCTCGTCATGTCCAACTTCGGGAAGATGCACAACCTGCGCGTGGGCGGCCTGCCCGTGGGCGAAGTGCTGGTGGAGAAGTTCAAGAACACCCCCCACCGCGGCAAGTCCTACGGCTCCATCATCGCGGTGGTCGCCACGGACGCGCCGCTCTTGAGCCATCAGATCAACCGCCTGTGCAAGCGCGTGGGCCTGGGCATCGGCCGGGTGGGCAGCTACGCGGCGCACGGCTCGGGTGAAATCGTGGTGGGCTTCTCCACCGCGAACATCATCCCCAGGCGCACCCAGAAGATGGTCTACAAGATGAAGATCCTCCTGGATCAGCGCCTGGACCCCCTCTACGAGGCCGTGATGGAGGCCACGGAGGAGGCCATCCTCAACGCCATGTGCATGGCGGAGCCCATGACGGGGGTGAACGACAACTACTCGCCCGCGCTGCCCCTGGACGAGGTCCGCCGCTTCGTGGACGCCTGCCGCCCCATCTTCGCCTCGGTGAAGAAGCGCCCCCACCAGACGAGCGTGCCCGCCTCCAAGGAGCGCCCCAGCGACGAGGACCGGGAGGGGGACGTGACGCTGGGCGCCGCCCAGCCCACCCGGGTCCGCAGCGCGGAGGGTATTCCCT